>JAFSTL010000064.1 GCA_017450545.1 Alphaproteobacteria bacterium | reverse complement strand
CCCAAGCAGTTTATTATATTCCAATTATAATAGTTTTATTCGCTATAACACAGGGGATACTAATTTATCTTGCGACGTATCTAAATGCCTGGGTTGGGGAAAAAATCACTAGAGATTTAAAAATTAAATTATACGAAAAATTATTAACATATGACGCAGCATTTTTTGATACAACACATTCCGGAGATATTGTGTATAACTTCAACACACAAGTTGACATAGCGGGCTCGCAATTGCTTGTCAAGGTCAAATTAATGGTTTCCAGAATTTTTTCATCAGTGGCTCTTGTCGGGGTTCTTATATATAATTCTTGGAAACTATCAGTTATAGCACTAGTAATTATGTCTTGTGCTTTTGTACCTATGATGAAGATAAGGACAAAAATACATAATGAAATGGCTAAAATTGTTGACGGAAGCGCAACTCTTGTTACTGAATACAACGAAAGCTATTCTGGAAATAAAACTGTATCCTCATATAATCTTTATGAATATCGCAAATCAAGATTTTGGAATATACTTGACAAAGTCACGCGAATACGTATAAAATTGGCACAAAAGACAGCATGGTTATCGCCAATAATGCACGTTATTATCGCTATCGGGATTGGAATTTCAATAGCGTATGGCAGTTATCTAATCGTTTCAGGGCAAATTACAAGTGGCAGTTTTGTCTCATTTCTGACTGCATTAATCATGTTATACAATCCTGTCAAGAATTTTGGCAATAATGTGAAAGAATTTCAGCTGTCTCTCTTTGCTGTTGAGAAAGTTCTGGAAGCTTTAAAGGTTGAGACACACATTGAAGATAAGCCGAATGCTGTAAATTTATATCAATTTAATGCAGGTATAGAATTTCAGAATGTTAATTTTGGTTACACTTGTGAAACGCAAATTCTAAAATCGTTTAACTTGACTATCAAGAAAGGAGAAACAATAGCGCTTGTTGGAAATTCCGGCGGCGGGAAAACTACTATAGTCAACTTGTTGCCACGGTTTTATGATATACAATCTGGCTCAATCAAAATAGACGGAATAGATATCAGGGATTACACATTGCATAGCTTGCGTTCACAAATTGCTATTGTTTTTCAAGATAATTTTCTGTTTAATGGCACAATAAAAGAAAATATTTTGCTAGGGAACACTTATGCGACTGAGAATGACCTTAATTTTGCAGTTCAGATGGCGTATTTGGATGATTTTATAAGCACTTTGCCTGATGGATTGGATACCCAGATTGGAGAGCGTGGTGTATTAATTTCCGGAGGACAAAAGCAGAGAATTGCAATAGCTCGAGCATTTATAAAAAATGCACCTATATTGATTTTAGACGAAGCGACGTCTGCTTTAGACAATAAATCGGAAAAAGAAGTACAAAAAGCGATTGATAATTTGATGAAAAATAAAACGGTGTTGATTATCGCGCATCGATTATCGACCGTGCAAAATGCTAACAAAATAGCCGTCATCGATGATGGAAGGTTGGTTGAATACGGCAACCATAAAGAGTTGATGACTAACCGTGACGGAAAATACAGAGCATTATATAACATGCAATTTG
>JAFSTL010000063.1 GCA_017450545.1 Alphaproteobacteria bacterium | reverse complement strand
GAGCAAGGCAAACAACAGGCCTATATGTCTGTTAACGCATCGATGATAGAGACCTACTGGCATATCGGAGAACGTATTATTAACATTTGGAAATCGCGGTTTCCAAATCTGACTTGGACACATATCTACCGTACATTGCGTGTCGGAGACGACACTGCTATCCGTTGGTATCTGGGCGAGGCGTACCCCGATGCCACATTCCAAACCATCACTCCCGACAACTATCAGGAGTTTGTTTGAAATTTGGAGGGAAAACCCTCCATTTTTTTGTGACCTTTATTATTTGGCGTTCCCTCCATAGCCCTGCAGATCATCCTCTCCAGAGCTACGTCGGTCGGGCTTTGCAGGGGTTCGCAAGTTCCGCATTGTTACACAATACCATAGCCCTTCCAATCCCTAACGCGGCGGAAGAATCAAAATTTTTTGTTAAATTTTGTTAAATCTATTAGCATAGGCGTTATAAATTTGCCTATGTCAAAATTTTTTAGTAATTTTGCACCAAAATTCATAAAATCGTAAGAGTATGAAAAAGGGTTTTCTTTTAATTTTAGCAATTGCGTTAACACTAATGCAATTGAACGCTGAACAAATAGAGATTGGGCGCTCTGTTTATGTTCTTGACGAAAATACCCAAACGGCTATTTTCAAAAGATGGTGGGGAGGTACTGAAGATGATTCCAAACTCATAATACCTGCGTCCGTAGATTATGAAGGCGTGACATATAAAGTTGTTACTATAGGAGAAGACGCGATCAACCAAAACCTAGTTGTTGAGAATATAATTATACCGGATGGTGTTACCAAAATCGAAAGAGGCGCATTTTACAATTGCCCGGAATTGAAGAGCATAACAATACCCTCCAGCGTAAGTGAAATAGGTAGCAACGCTTTTAAAAATTGCATTGAGTTGGAGAGTATAGTCTTACCTGAGGGGCTTTCCACTTTAGGCTACCGCGCCTTCTATAATTGTGTTAAGCTCAAATCGATTGATATTCCTAGTAGTGTTGCTCGTATCGAATCAGGGGTATTTCATAATTGCCAACAACTTTCATCCATAACAATACCTTCTACTGTTTCAGAAATAGGAGAAGAGGTCTTCTTTGCCTGTGAAAGTTTAAAGACAGTAAACCTAAATGAGGGACTTCTTTCAATTGGAAAGGGCGCTTTTCTCAGTTGTACGGCATTAGATTCTATTATTCTACCGAACAGTCTTAAAGAATTAGCGCCTCATGCTTTTGGAAGTTGCACTTCTCTTAAAAGTGTTAAGCTTCCAGAATCGCTCGAAGTAATACCAGAAGCCGCATTTGCAAGATGTGAAGCTCTCGCTAATATTGAATTTCCGGAAAGCTTATACGAGATAGAACGCTTTGCCTTCAATGGATGTAAGAGTCTGAGAAAAATCGTGTTACCCCAAAAGATAACACGCTTAGCTCCAGGCGTGTTCCCCGGTTGTACATCACTTGTTGAAATAGTTATTCCAGAAGGAATGACTGAATTAGGTGGCGGTTCTTTTGATGGTTGTACTAACCTCACAGACATATACTGCTATTCGGAAGAGCCTCCACTGATATATCGGGCATTTGATGGTATCTCATTAGAACAAGTTACCGCGCATGTTCAGGTAGTTAAAAAGTATAAAAAAGACTCTCTTTGGAAAGCATTTGGCAAATTGGTGCCCATGCAATAAAAATGACGCCCTAAATTGTAGTTGTGATGGACAGACTTAAATCATTGCTAAATATTGAAACTATAGCAGCTAAATCAGATATTAATGGTGAGTTGGAAAACATTGCTAAAATACTGATGAACGAGTACTATATATCTAATGGAACACATCTCTATCGCCCTCTTGAAATAGAGTTTTATATCTATCTAAAAGATATTAGCAAAAGCGAGAAAAGGCACGCGGACGAACATGTCTATCCTAGGACCGCTGAAACAGGTCGTATCTTTTTTCATCAAAGCGGCATGGACATCTGTTTTACAAGCAGTATGGAAGACGGCTACTTTGGTGGTATCCTTATACGTGCTCTTGAACGAGAGGATGGTGAAAACTTCGGTGGTCCGCGCATATGCGCTTATGAGGCTCTAAATTCTGCTTCTGGTATGTGTGTCATCCAAGAGTGTGAATGCGATAAAAAACTCTCTTTCGATGTTGAAGCATCTGAACGTATAGGAATAAAGGAATGGACTGATTCCAAAGATAAATCGTGGAAGGATGAGTATTATAATAAAAAATACCGGTTTGTGAGAAAAGGATTAACTGAGATCACGATGACGCTTCCAAAGTTCGATTTTAGAGAACCCAAGTTAAAATTCCCTAATAAAAAATATAAGTTTTAATAGGAAGAGGACTTTGTCCTCTTTTTTGTTGTTAATATCTTCTTCAAAACTTTTAACATTTTTTAACGAAAAATTTTAGGTTTGCTGCGAAAAAACATATACCTTTGCACCGTAAACTTAATAACAAATTTATTAACTTTTAAATAGCAAAGATTATGTTACACGATTCGCAAACTGATTTTGTATTCCTACCGATGGCTATTCGGTATCATTTCCCTCGTTTGTATAAGAGCCTAATTGAGGCATTTAGAGCTGCACATGTCAAGTGTT
>JAFSTL010000008.1 GCA_017450545.1 Alphaproteobacteria bacterium | reverse complement strand
TTCGTTTTGCCGAATTATATATTCTAATCTATCCTTATCGCTAACTCGTCGTGACCAAGCATTGTTGCCTCGATGCTTCAATTTTTCAGGCTTGCCGATGCCAGATATGGGATTTTCAGCAATTGATTCAATTATTGATTTCACTCTTTCGTATAAAATTTCATTTTTGTTAATTACTTTTAAGTCAGATTTAGCTTTATTTGTAAACAGAAAAACAAAATCACTCATCGTTTATGCCCAGTTTTTCCAAAGCATTTTCAAACGAGGTAAATTTCCCTGTAAATGTTAAATTTTTGCCAGTTTTCGCGTCATTCCAAGCTTGTTCGTATTCGTCAATATCATTTTGCGACATAATCATTGCCTCAACTTGTTTACAAAGAGAGCGTCTAGCTTTTTCTGCTAATTTTCTCAAAACATCTCCACACTCTTCCGAAATTCTTATTGTAACCATTGTTTTATCTCCAAACAGTTTTCACTTCTATATTACCATATAGTGCACAAAAAGTGCATCTTTTGTGATAATTATTTTCTCTGCTCAAAAATTGCACACTTTGGTTCTGGCGCTGAAATTTTAGACACAGATTTTTAATTCGCATCATTTTGCTCCGCCTTTTCCACAGTTTTTGTGGATAACTTAAGTGACCGGTTCAGATTCATTTCGATAGTCTCAATTGACGGCAAAGAAGCTTGGAAATCCTTCGGAATTGCATCTCCCAACTTATACGATGCTAATCCCATTGATTTTTCAATGTCCTTTAGGGCATATTCCGCAATTATATTGTCCTTCTCTTTGCAAAGTAGCAAACCAATACTCGGATTATCTCCCGGTTGCCGTATTAAATCATCGACTGCAGAGAGGTAGAAATTGAGCTTGCCGGCGTATTCAGGCTTGAATTTCCCGGCTTTTAATTCAACAATAACATACGAATGCAATCTCGTGTTATATAGCAGTAAATCGATATAAAAATCACTTTCTCCGACTGCCAAATGGTACTGATTACCAATAAATGCAAATCCTTCCCCTAATTCAAGCAAAAAGTCCCGGATATGCTCTATCAATCCTTTTTCTAAATCTCGTTCAATCGCTTTGTCATGCAGTGTTAAAAAGTCGAATAAATACGGATCTTTGAGCGAGGCATTAGCCAAATCCGACAGAGGCGAAGGCAATTTATCATCAAAGTTTGTGACAGCTTTTCCGCTTCGTTCATACAAATGTCCTTCAATTTGTATAGATAAAATGTTGCGTGACCAACCATTTTCGATAGCTTTTGCGATGTAAAATTGCCGAGCATCTGGGCTCTGGAGCGAGGTCAAAATTATGCAAATATGAGACCAGGGCAATTGTGCAACAGCCTGTTGCACAAATTCGACATCAGGATATTCGAAAGCGAATTTGCGCATATATTTCAGATTACGCTCGCTAAACCCCTTCATATCAGGAAACGTACTTTTCAGGTCTTTGCTCAACTGCTGAATGACCTTACTTCCCCAGCCTTGCTCCTTTTGCAACTTCAATATATACGTCCCTATCCTGTGATAAAGCAGAATTAGCTCGGTATTTACAGCTCTTGCTGCCCTAAGCCTGGACGCTCTCACATCGTCTTTCAGCTTCGTCAAAACCTGCGCATAATCAATCGATTCAAGGATTTCTTTATTCGTGTCCATTGTTTTCTCCTTCATCACGAGCCAGTTGAATTTCCTTTTGTAGTTCCTCTTCTGTTGGGAGGTATAGCTTATATTTTGCAGCAAATATTTGGTTGTTGTCCTCGGGTAATGTGTATTTAATGACAGCGTCTTTTTTGTCTGCGCAGAGTATTAGTCC
>JAFSTL010000062.1 GCA_017450545.1 Alphaproteobacteria bacterium | reverse complement strand
TTTGCAAAAAAAAGGCAAAAGAAATTTTGGCGAACTCAAATATAAATACACTAGATATCAGGCATGATAAGAAGAATACAGCTAAATAACTTTAGAAATCATAAAAAATTGTGTATAGATAACACGGAGTCAAATCAAGTTCTAGTATTGTATGGTGAAAACGGCATAGGAAAAACAAATATTCTTGAAGCAATATCAGTTTTTTCTGTTGCAAATGGGCTGCGTCATGCAAAAGCTGAAGATATGGTATGCCGGCTAACTGACCACAAGAACTGGTATATACAAATTGAAACAGACGAAGGGGAATATACCTCTGGGTATAGCTGTGAGTTACATAAGAAAAGAATATATAAAGTGAATGACAAAAATACAAAAAATCTGAATGATTTTAGACAGGGACATTATATACTTTGGATGACATATGAAACGGATAGAATTTTTATGCAACCGCCTGCATATCGGCGTGAGTTTATAGATATGTTTTGCAATGCGGTATATAGCGACCATATGGCTAATATACGAAATTATGAAAAATGTACAAAAGAACGTTTACAAATCTTAAAACGATATGATGACGTAATCCGAAGTTCGGACATTGAGCGATGGATTGAAATCATAGAGACAAAAATTGTCAATTATGGAATAAAAATTGCAGAAAGTCGAAGCCGAATGGCATCGATATTGGAACAATGCCAAATAAAGAATGGTGAATTTCCCAAATTTAAATCACAAATGGTTGGGAAACTGGAAATGCAAATATTAACACAAAGTAACTGTGAAGAATTGTATAAATGCGAATTAATTAATAGAAGACAAAAGGATAAGCTTTCCGGCTTGACCACACTCGGAGCAAATCGTAGCGATTGGCAGGTATTGCAAATTGAGAAGGGCATAGAGGCAGACAAATGCTCTGCTGGAGAACAGAAAATGCTGCTTTTATGTGTTTTCTTTTCGTTTATATTACATAACTTGAAAAACGATACACGCGATTTAATAATACTACTTGACGATGTTATCACACACCTGGACGACAATCACCGTAACTTGCTTTTTCGATACATCCGCGAATTCGTTACCCGTCACAACAACGTTTCCGTTTGGCTTTCTGGAACAAATAAGGAACTATTCAACGAATTGAAAGATATCGCAATGTTCGTTAGACCATAAAAAAACTACGAGACAATCTTGGCTGGGGTACCTGGATTCGAACCAGGGAAATGACGGTACCAAAAACCGTTGCCTTACCGCTTGGCTATACCCCAACGACTGTTTCATAGTCGTTCTGTTCGCGAGGTGTGTCAACAAAATACAACTAAAAAAATTCATCCGATGACTGAATACAAAAGTGTTAATGTTATTTTTAGTCTTGTTGTCCTGGATTTAAACTATCAGTAAAGTTTTCAACAAATATTTATACATATAATTTTCTTTTATATATAAAAAGCTTGAGGGAGGCATATGTAAGTGGTATGATGGATAAAGATGGTTCTGATTTAAATTTTTTTTTGCAATGGCGAGAGTTACAGTAGAGGACTGTGTTGAGAAAGTTCCAAATAGATTTGAGTTGGTCATGATGGCATCGAAGCGAGCAAAAGACCTCGAGTGTGGTGCGATGCCTTCTGTTCCAAGAGATAACGATAAGTCGACCATTATTGCTCTCCGGGAGATCGCGGATGAGACTATATCGCTCAGCGGTTTGACTGAACTTACTAAGCGGGCACTGTATGAAGGCAATAATTCTGAATTAAATACTGAGGATAGAGTAAGATCTATTGAAGAACTGATGCAGGAACCGGATGGCGTTGGAGAAGATACTGATTTAGAATCCGGCGATGCCGAAGAATTAAATGATGACGATTTGCAAGCACTGCAAGATTTGGATGAAGCATTGATGAATGAAGAAGATGATGACGACGAAGAAGAAGAAAACATTGATGAGGATATTGAAATAGATTTAGATGACGATGACGACGACTTCCTGGCTGGAAGTATTGATGAACTGGAGGATGAAGAATAATGGCGTCTGTGAGAGTGAGATTTGCGCCCAGTCCAACGGGGGTGCTGCACATAGGCTCAGTTAGAACCGCTTTGTTTAATTGGCTTTTTGCTAGACACAACGGAGGAAAGTTTTTGTTACGTATAGAGGATACAGATAAGCTGAGATCAACTGATGAAAATACTAAGTCGATTTTTGAAATATTGAGATGGCTTAATATAGATTGGGACGAAGAACCTGTTATACAATCGCATAATATAGAGAGACATAAGGAAATAGCACATAATCTTGTCGAGAATGGTTTGGCATACTATTGCTACTGCAAACCGGAAGAATTGGCCGCGAAGAAAGAAGAAGCGCTTAAAGCAGGAAAATCATATAAATACGATGGAAAATGTCGAGACCTGACAAAGCCGGTTCCCGGGATAAACCCTGTCATCCGGCTGAAAGCTGAAAACGACGGGAAGACAAAAATCAACGATATGGTTCAAGGGGAAGTAACTGTTGATAATGCACAACTGGATGACTTGGTTTTATTGCGCTCAGACGGCACGCCAACATACATGCTTTCTGTTGTCGTTGATGATCACGATATGGGAGTAACTCATGTTATTCGTGGCGACGATCATTTGACTAATACTTTTCGACAAATTCAGATATACAAGGCTTGTGGATGGGATATACCTCAGTTTGGACATATCCCGCTCATATACGGACCAGACGGAGCAAAATTATCAAAACGACATGGAGCGTCAAGCGCCGAGGATTATAGAAAACTTGGTTATTTGCCGGAAGCAATTTCGAATTACTTATTGCGGCTTGGCTGGAGCCATGGTGACGACGAGATAATATCTCGTGCACAGGCGATCGAGTGGTTCAGTTTCGATAACGTTGGAAAATCACCGTCCAGATTTGATATGAATAAGTTGCAAAATTTGAATGCGCACTATCTCAAAGAGAGAAGCGACGAATCACTCATGCAGTGTATATTGCCATTGTATAAGCCAGGATTGGATGACATACAAAAAGCTCGAGTAATGAAAGGAATAAAGAGCCTGAAAACCAGAGCAAAGACAATAATTGATTTAGCGAATGATGCAAAGATTTATGTTAATGCGCCGGAGACATACACAGAAGATTGTTCAAAATATGCAACCTCCAGTCATCTCGAGTGGATACGTGAAGTTAGAAAAACAATAGATGGGCTCGATGCACTCAGAGAACAGGAGATATGTGAAAAAGTAAAAAACTGTGCAGAACAACACAAAGTAAAGCTGGTTGAAGTTGCGCAAGCAATGCGCGCGGCACTTTGCGGAAAGTTGATTTCGCCGAGCGTTTTCGAAATTGTTGAAATACTTGGAAAACAGGAAACACTAAAAAGGATAGATGCGTTCATAGCACATTTTGACGAACGATAACGCTATAGGGAGATGCGGAATTTGTGTCCGTACCCCTCCGTCGTATACTTAATTAAAACGCTTGTCCAACGCTTATATAAAGGTTGAAAACAGAGTCGATCTTTTTCCCTCTCTTGGTCTTTCGAATTTTTGTTGGAAACGCAATATCAATACGAATAGGTGCATAAGCATTGAAAAAGCGAACTCCGACTCCATAACCAATCATCAGTTTCTTCAATGGATTGGTCATCTTCTTAGCAAACACATTCCCCCCCTCAACAAATGCCACCACTCCCAAGCTTTCCGAAAGCCTAAAACGCGGTTCAATGCCTATTTCAAATAAAGACTCACCCCCTAAAGGTTTTCCATCCGATTTTATAACATCTTTGTTTTTATCGTTAATTTCGCTAAAATCACCTAATTTTTGGTATCCATATCCCCGCACAGACCCCGAACCGCCGGCAAAAAACAGTTTATCTCTAGGCGTTTTATATCTTTTATTTTTTAGTATTGTTCCGTATTTTGAATATATTGCAAGCACAATATTGTTTTGAAATTCATTCTTTCTAAATGGGATATATATTGAAGCTTTGCCTGTAAAAATTGTGATATTGTTTTTGGCGCTCATATAAGGCAACAGCATAGCTTGACATCGAATTCCTTGTTGTGGATCGAGATACTCATTTGTTGTATCGAATTTTATCCCGATTGGAATACCAATAGCACTAAAATTTACATCTTCTTTTTTAATTTTATCGTATGTCTCTGAATCCTCAATGCAAAGCCCTATGCCGGCATGAAATTTTGTTCCAAAAGTTTGCCAAAGCATACTTTCTGCTCCAGATTTGAAAACATCATATGCCTCCTCTTTTTCTTTTTTATAAAAAACTTGATTTGATAATTGCTGCTTTTTATAAAGAAAATCTGGAGTATCGTATTTTAAACTTATATATCGATTGTGTTTTGACACATCCATGGTTGCAGACAAACTGGCGCCCTTGCCATTCACATTATAGTGTGTCCAGGAAAGTAAAATACCAAATTTTTCAGACGTTCCATATTTTAATCCTGCAGAGATATCGCGAAGTAGTGCTTCTTCCATGTCTATAGTTAACGTTGTATGCACAATACTTTTGTCTTTTGCATCTTTGTGCGGTCGACTTAAGGACACCGATATTCCCGAAAAAATCCTGCTGGACATCAAGTCGTTCTTCATATCATCTATTTTTTGTCTGTCATAAACATCTCCGTCTGTCCAAGAAATTCTATTTCGGACAAATGGTTCCAAAAGTTTGGGGTCTTTTTTAGATTTAATATTTAAAACTGTTTTATCTATTATAACTTTGCCATTTAATTCAATCTCATAAGTCACTTTTATTTTTTTTGTTTTTTTATCACATTGCACTTTTGGAGGAAAAACTTTTACAAATGCAAAACCTTTGTTTTTAAAAAAATCAGCAATTTTATCTCCACCATCTGAAAGTTGCTTTGTATCCGTATACGTATCATAATCGATGCCGATTAAGTCAAAAACTTGTTTTATTTTTAATCCAGCTCTATAATTCCGCTGGTCAACGTATGTCAATAGCACTTCATCGAATTTATACCTTTCGTTTAGGGTTATATCAAATGTTGCATTATTGTTTTGTAACGAAGTCAATACCTTTGCATCAAAATAACCATACGATACTAAAATTTTCTTTATCGTTTTTTTATCTTTTTTTAACTTAAATTCAGATGAGATGGAATTTTCAGCAACATCTGACCAATCAGAAAGCTGGGATTTAATAAAGTTTAAAATTTCTTTATCGGAGATTCCATTCACTGTTGCTGCATAGCTTTCCACTATGAAAAACATGAATGCGAAAAAACGCCACAATTTCATCGCGTTTAGCCCTATGCAATGCCCCACATCCTGATTGTACATGAAAAGATTTAGAAATTTACACAATTAAATAGCATCCCAGCCTTCAGTATATTTGTTTACAAAAAAAATATGTTATAATGATTTCTGTAAGTTTTTTTTTGAGAAAAATTATGAGACTGTTTAAAACAGGAATAGCAGGAACATTGTGTGTGATGACTGCACCGATCATGGCACAAACGGAATTTAAAGCACAAAAAGACTTTATAGACCACATAGACGAATGTCATTGGTTAACCAATGATCAAAAGGAGATTTTTAAACAACTTCCTCCATTAGATAAATATGCAAATGAATTGATAAAAGAAGAAAATGCAAAAATTCAAGATGAAAAGAGCATAAATTTAGAACAAGCAAAATCAACAGCTAAAAAATTTTACAGCAAGTACTTATCGTACTTGCCTCCGGAATTTCTCAAAATTGCGACAAGTATTATAGAAAAAGGAGAATATATATATTCAAAAGAGCGTTTTCCAGGCGCTTACGGGTCTTGCATGGTTGTAATTCCTCACGGTATGAAGAATATCGATGTAACCGAGCGTATAAATGATGAACTAATAACTTACCTTGATGATATTTTGTCAGGTCAATCTTTTATAGAAGAAAAGGAAAAACAACTTGAACCTATTAGAAAACAGTATTTGAACAAAAACAAAATAACTGAAAACTTTGGAATTAGAGTTATATATAACAATGGCATTGATCTCCTTTTGAAAATAGTACATGAAACTGCGCATGTTCTGGACTATGCATATAGGATGAAAAATGGAATTTATGAAAAAAATATAAAAGGAATGAACCACGAATCGGTTTCATTATTTTTCGAGTTGTTGGCAAGGAAAGAATTAGGTCAACGCTTGTTTTCCAAAGATAGATTAAACGAACTATACAGAGAAATGATACAGCATGATTATCTTAGGCGGATCATAAAAGCTGATTACAGCTTGAGGGACAAGATTATTGAACAAGTTAAAAAGGACTGGAAATCTGCATTGGATAAAATGATTAATTATGTGGATTTCGTGCACAACAAAACTTACGATGGAACAAAAGAAGCATTGGACAGAATTACAAAAGGACAGAAGCCGGTTGAGCCTGACGAACAAGAGTATATACATAACATAGGTAAAGCTTTCAACATTATCACCGCAATAAGTCCGGCTCCAAAGAATATACGCAATAATTTATACCATTTGACTAAATACACCACACGACCGATTAGAGCAGAAACGTTTAAGGAATATCTACAGAGCTAATCTTTTCCTGGCGGATGGGGTGGGATTCGAACCCACGAAGGAGTTACCCCCTTGCCGGTTTTCAAGACCGGTGCCTTCAACCGCTCGACCACCCATCCATAACCTCAGTCTACCAAAAAGTCCCCAAGAAAACTATATTCTCGGGGTTAATTTCACGGCTTATCCGTCGCACGGCTCATCTTTTTGCGAGTTATCGAATCGAGATATTTCTTTCGCAATCGTATCGATTTCGGCGTAACTTCCACTCGTTCGTCATTCTTTATATAAGCTATTGCCTGCTCCAAAGACATCTCGCGTGGGTTTGGTAACTTGATGTTTTCATCCTTTCCAGCAGCACGACAATTCGACAGTTGCTTCTCTTTCGTCGGGTTAACTTCGAGCTCGTTTTCGCGACTATGCTCACCAATTATCATGCCTTCGTATACAGGGTCTCCCGGATGTACAAATAACGTTCCCCTATCTTTCAAGAAAAACAGTGCATACGGAACTGCCTTTCCGTTTGCAACTGAAACCAATGCACCACGCGCTCGCTCTTCTATGACGCCCTTATGCGGAGCGTATGAGTGGAACGAGCGGTTCATAATGCCAGAGCCACGCGTATCAGTCAAAAACTCACCGTAATATCCAATCAACCCGCGGGTTGGAATCAGGAACTTTATCCTAGTTTTTCCAACGCCGGATGGGCGCATGTCAACCATTTCGCCTTTGCGCATTATGAGCTTGTCAACAACAGTGCCTGTGAATTCATCGTCCAAATCAACGTATAGCTCTTCTATTGGCTCCAGTGTCGCGCCGGTCTCCGGGTCTTTCTTAAACAACACTTTCGGTCGCCCAATAGATAATTCAAATCCCTCACGACGCATCGTTTCGATCAGTATTCCAAGCTGCAATTCGCCACGTCCTGCAACTTCATACGACTCTTCTTCAGCAGATCGTTTGACCGTTATGGAAACATTTCCTTCCGCTTCCTTGAAAAGTCGGTCGCCAATTACTCTGGACGTTAGGTTTTTACCCTCTTTTCCAGCAAGCGGCGAATCGTTTACCGAAAATGTCATGGAAATTGTTGGCGGGTCTATCGGCAATGAATTCAGAGGCTCCGTAACTTCCACCGACGCAATGGTATCCGCCACAGTCGCTTTTTCCAATCCGGCAATTGCAATAATATCGCCTGCTTGTGCCTTCTCAATCGGTATTCGTTTCAGTCCCTCAAATGCAAGCAATTTCGTCAACCTGGAGCGCTCTATTTCAGTTTCGCTTCCAGGTCTCAGTGCATGAACTGCATCGTTGATATTCGCAGTCCCGCTTAGAATTTTTCCAGTCAGTATCCGTCCAAGATATTGATCTTGCTCGAGCAACGTGACCAGCATCTTGAAATCTGTTCCACTTTCCGTTGTTGCGTTTGGAACATGTGCGATAATCGCATCCAAAAGTGGTGTCATATCCTTCCGCTCATCGTGCTCCAAATTCTTGACCGCCCAGCCATTACGCCCAGATGCGTATATTATCGGAAAATCCAACTGAGTATCATTCGCCCCAAGAGCTATGAACAAGTCGAATACCTCATCCAAAACTTCCGATACTCTCGCATCTGATTTATCTATTTTATTTATTACAACTATAGGATTAAGATTTAGTGCCAACGCTTTGGTTAACACGAATTTTGTTTGTGGCATAGGTCCTTCTGCCGCGTCGACCAAAACTAAAACGCCATCAACCATACTCAAAATTCGCTCAACTTCGCCTCCAAAATCAGCGTGTCCAGGCGTATCTACGATATTCAACTTTGTACCTTTCCAGTTAAAACTGGTACACTTCGCCAATATTGTTATTCCGCGCTCCCGCTCCAATTCATTCGAATCCATTGCACAAGTCTCAATCGTCTGGTTATCTCGAAACAACCCGCTTTGCTTAAATAAAGCATCAACTAAAGTTGTTTTTCCATGATCAACGTGAGCTATAATAGCTAAATTCTTTATATTTGCAGACATCATCTTCTCCATTATATTATTTTCTGATAAATCTCACAAAACGAAGAGACTAACCTCCTCATCCTCTTCCAGGATATCACACACAGTTGATCAAGTCAACTTTA
>JAFSTL010000061.1 GCA_017450545.1 Alphaproteobacteria bacterium | reverse complement strand
TGTTGGTATACTGTTTTGGGGCATACAGTTGGGGTCTACTCAGAACGTTTTTGTTTCGTTAATAGCGGAGAAGGTGCCGGAAGACTTGCGCGGAACTGGTCTTGGAGTGTATTGGCTCGTAAACGCTATGGCTGCATTTTGTGCTGACACATTAGCTGGGAAAATAGCACATCATTATAGTCTAAATAGTATATTTGTTTCAAGCGGAATAATTGGGATAATCGCCTTAATGACATTATTAATCGTGATACATAAAATATCGATGAAAGGACGGAAATAAGACCTAAATAAATCTCAAGGGTGGACTGAATTTTTTGCTGAAGCACGCAAGTTTGTGATATGATAGACATGAGGCGTTTGCCGGTGGTTGCTGGGGTCATAGCTCAGCTGGGAGAGCGCTACAATGGCATTGTAGAGGTCGGGGGTTCGATTCCCCCTGGCTCCACCATTCTTTTCGTGGTATTAGAAGTTGACCGTTTTATACATTTTTTCATTATTTCTACTTCTTGTTGGTGTGTTTTCTTTATTTAATGTAAATATTTTTGGAATAGAAAATGAAGCTGTAGTTTTATATGTCAGAATGGCATCGGTTTTTATCGTTGCTGTTGCGTTCATACTGTGTTGGTATGGCGTAAACCTGAAAATCAGAAGTGATGTTTCAAGGCAATATCGCAAGTTTGCAACTGATTTAATCGCTGTGGATTTTGAAAAGATTTCACAAAATAGCTTGCCTGAAGTTTCAGATACAATTGCGAAAAATCTCGAGCGATATGAATATTGTCGATTTGTTCAACTAGGAATTTGTGTGCCTCTATTTTGTGTTTTTTTTATTTTATGTGTTTTGGGAATATATCAAGATTACCACATGATATTTGCATATTGTGTGGGATGCGCCTTATTGTTCTTGATTATACAATTTGCGAATAAAATTATAAATCTTTCAAAGATATCTAAAAATCAACACAGTATACGAAGTGTCCTACAAGATATTGCGCATTCTGTTAAGGGTATACAATTTTTTAATTCGACGGAATTCATATACACAAAGCTTAAAAATGCTGAGAGAAAATATATAAATGTCGCAAAGAGGGATATACAAAAGAATGTTTGGCGTTCGTTTGCATATATATGTTTAATGTTTCTGTTTATTATTGTTATGTATATTGCAAATGAAGAATATATATCAATAAAATATCTCGATGGATTATCTATAGATACAATATATTTAACTTCTTTATTTGTATTTATATTATTTTTAGTGGCATTTTTTCACTGTAGACATACAACAAGGATCTCAAATTGCGATATATCGAAATATAGCATACAGGCGCAGGTTGAAATTACAGAAATAAAGCATCTTGAGTTTAAGAATTTATTTATTGCAGTGCATGGTGTATATTTCCATGCACCGACTGAGACTTCAAATAAACAGATACTCCAAAACTTAACGTTCTCTGTATTGCCAGGTGAATTCATTGCGATAACGGGAGACGACGTTGTTGCTCAGCGATATATTTTTGATTTATTGCTCGATTTTTACAAACCGCAATCGGGTCAGATATATATTTCTGGCAAGAAGATTGAAACTTTTTCGAAAATACAAATACGTTCTATTATTGGCATATTTGATGAGCATTTTGGGTTAATCCGCGGGACGGTATACGATAATTTGGCGATGCTAGGGAACAAGGATGAAGAATTATATAATGTAGTGCAGAATACGGGGTTAGAGGTCTACATAAATAATCCTGTATTTGCAGTAGCAAGTTCAAAGTTACTTGTATCTCAAGATATACTGTTTCGTATACAGCTTGCTCGGATAGCGTTGCGCCGCCCTAAGATATTGTTAATAAATACTCCTAAATTTTTTCAAAATAAAGAAGCAGAGACGATGTTTTATGAATTTGTTGAAATTTATTCAGCAAGGTGTACGGTTCTTATTAGAACGCAGAAAGCAACTCCGATAATATATTCTGATAAGATTTTATTTTTATCTCAAGGTAAATATTTATTTGGTTCTCATGCAGAATTGTCAAAAGACAAACTTTATCAACGTTTTATGCGAAGCATATAATATTTCTCCATTCTTGAAAACGAACGGCATATGAGATATGATGGAAGGAGCGTGAAAACGAGAATCGAAGTTGTATGCTAAGCGAAACCGATTTGGAGAAAGTTTGTAAGCTTTCGAAGTTGCAGATAGTTGAAATTGAGCGGAAGTTGTTTTTGGGAAAGTTGAATCAAGTTTTCAACTGGATAGAACAGCTTTCAAAGATTGATGTAAGCAAGGTTGACATAAATGATACGCAAGGTATGAAAGACACACCTGAGAGGGTGGATGAGCCGTGCATGCAAAATAATCGAGAATCATTGCTAAGCAATACGAAGTATAAAAAGTTCGATATGTTTTGCGTTCCGAAGGTAGTTGAGTAAAGGAAAGGAAACACCATGATTGTATACTTGAAGGGTGGCGAAGAACTGGAAATAGCGAATGGTTCTTCAGCTTATGATGTAGCTTGTAAGATAGGCATGCAGAAGAAGGTAGTTGCAGCAACCATAAACGGGACTACAACAGATTTGAAGACTACATTGACCGATAAGGATACAGTCACGTTATTGACGTACCAAGATGCGGAAGGACTTGAAGTTCTTCGCCATTCAACAGCGCATGTTATGGCAAAAGCAATTCTTGATTGCGTTAAAGAAGATGCGAAGTTAGCTATTGGACCTTCGATTGAGAATGGTTTTTACTATGATATGATGTTGAGCACGACGCTGACGGCGGATGATTTGCCGAAGATTGAAGCGAAAATGCGCGAAATAATAAAGCAGGATTTGCTGTTCGAAAAATCATCGATGTCTAAGGCTGAGGCATTTGAATACTTCAAATCCCGCGGGCAGAAATATAAGGTTGAGTTGATTGAGGGGATTGACGCCGAGACCGTAGGTATTTATAAATTAGGCGATTTTGTCGATTTGTGCCGTGGACCTCATGTTCCATCAACGAAATATATCCCAGCGGAGGCGATAAAGCTGACATCTGTAGCTGGGGCTTATTGGCGTGGTGATAGCGAAAATGACATGCTACAGCGTGTGTATGGAACTGTGTTTCCAACCAAGAAAGAGACGGAAGCGTATTTCAAAATGCTTGAGGAGGCTCAGGCTCGAGACCACCGAAAACTCGGTGTTAAGCTCGGGATATTCCATTTAGACGAGGTTGCTCCTGGGAATGTCTTCTGGTTAAAGAACGGAACGATTATTTTCAATTTAATTAAGGATTACATAACAAAAGTTATTGGAAAACACAATTATTTTGTCGTACAGACTCCTCAACTAATGAACAAGTCGCTTTGGGAAACTTCTGGACATTGGGAAAAGTTCAAAGAAAATATGTTCATTGTGGAAGATGACGAGACGCCGATGGCGATAAAGCCGATGAACTGCCCTGGACACATTATTTGCTATCAGACTGGCGCGGTGAAGAGTTATCGCGATATGCCGATAAGGATGGCAGAGTTTGGTCTTTGTCATCGAAATGAGAGCTCAGGCTCGTTGCATGGAGTGATGCGTTTACGCGCGTTTATGCAAGACGATGCGCATATTTTTTGCACACCGGAGCAGATAGTATCGGAGACGAAAGACATTTGTTCAATATTGAAGGAGATATATGGGACATTTGGTTTTACTGATATAAAAGTAAAGTTTTCGGACCGCCCTGCAAAGCGCGTTGGTTCCGACGAGGTTTGGGATTTGGCTGAGAAATCGCTCACTGATGCTGCCGATGCAGCCGGACTTAGTTACAACTTAAATAAGGGAGAAGGTGCGTTCTACGGGCCTAAATTGGAGTTTGTTTTGAAAGACTGCCTCGGGCGAGATTGGCAATGTGGAACGCTACAGGTTGATTTCAACTTGCCACAGCGCTTCGGAATAACCTATATAGACGCAGATGGTGCTCGGAAAACTCCTGTAATGATA
>JAFSTL010000060.1 GCA_017450545.1 Alphaproteobacteria bacterium | reverse complement strand
TTACTTGTTCGCATATGTCGTTCGAGTGGAACCTAGTGTTGTTGCTAAGAACTTGATGAGTGATTTTGGAATAACGTCCTCGGTCATTGGAATTTTAGGCTCCATCGCTTATTTGCCTTATGTTGCCATGCAAATCCCGTGCGGGGTCATCACCGACAAGTTGGGGACGAAGACAGTCGTTACGATTAGTTGTGCTGTTTGTTCGCTTGGCGCTTTTCTTTTTGGTTCTGCTGGGTCAGTATTTCAGCTTGAAGTGTCTAGGTTTTTGATTGGATTATCGACAGCAGCGGCTTTTTTATGTTGTGGCAAAGTTGCGACTGAATTTTTCGACAAACGAAAATACGCTATGTTTATGGGAATTGCGATGTGTATGGGATGTTTGGGAGGCATTGCGGGAAGTGCACCCACAGCGTATTTAGTTTCACAGTTCGGGTGGAGAGTTGCAACTTACGTAATAGCCGTATTTGGGGCTATTTTAACAATAGTGGTTCTGTTGTTTATGAAAAAAAGCTCTAAGGTTCAATTTACAAGTGAAACTCATATATTAACTGGACTAAAGATAATAGCCAAAAATCCAAAGGCCTGGCTTTTAGGTTTTTATGGTGCGATGACATACCTTCCTTTAAGTGCTCTTGCAGAATTGTGGGTTGTTCCGTTTATGGAGCATCGTTATGGTGTCAGCACGGCGAAGGCAGCGTTTGCATCTATCGTGATTTTCGTTGGATTTGCGTTAGGTTCCGTTATAACTGCTTGGGTTGCTGAAAAAATAAACAGTTACAAGAAAACTATACTGATGTTTACAGTTGGCATAATAATTGCATTTAGCATTGCTATATATAACGATAGCATCAGCTATAACATTTGTTTACTTTGTTTATTTATTGGGGCTGTAAGCGCAGGGGCAAACAACTTGGTATTTACATTTGCATACAGCTTTGTTCCGCCTGCGTATGGAGGAACTTCAACTGGATTTACCAATGCATTAGTTATGACAAGTGGAATAATGTTTCCGCCGCTTTTAGGAAAAATACTTGATTTAGCAAGAGATGGACAAACAGATGCAGCTGGAGCACCGTTGTATGACTTGGGAATGTATAGAAGTGCATTCTTGGCAGTTATAATTGGACTTTTTTTGGCGACAATCTCAGCATTCTTCATAAATGATCTAAAGCATAAAGAGTGATAGGTTGCACAGATACTATATTGAGATGAAATTTGGCAAGACATATACCTAGGATATACTGCGAGAATATGGAGTCCGAAAATTTTAAATTACCGGACTCCCAGGTTAACCACGTTGGTCGTGTGTTAAGGATGCGTGAAGGCGATGAATTTCTAGCATACAATAAAGCCACAGGGGAATGGTTATGTAGAATAAAAAAGATACACAAATGTTGTATAACTGCGACTAGGATATGTTGTAAGCGCAAATATGTTGAATTCCGCCGGATAGCTTTGGGAATATGTCAAATAAAACCCGAAAATATGAAATTAGTTATAGAAAAATGTACAGAGCTTGGGGCAACAGATTTTTATATGTTAGATAGTGAATACACAAATTATAACAATAATATTGAAAAATTGAGACGCATAGCGATATTGGCAAGTGAGCAATCTGAGCGATTGGATATTCCGACCATACAAGACCCCACACAAATAGCGCACTTTGCAAAGGATTTGCCGATGGAGTATACGTGGTATACAGCTATAGAGAGAGCACATAATGGGAAAAACGCACTAGAAATAGCCGAAAGGAATGTTGGATTTATAATTGGCCCTGAAGGCGGTTTTTCCGTCACAGAACGGGAAATTTTGTGCCAAAAGACGACGCCTATAAGCTTGTCTCGAAACATACTGCGAAGCGAGACCGCAGCAATCCTGTGCACAGCAATTGCAGGCATGCTTTGATGTTCGCGTCAGCAATATTGTTAAATCTTGTGATAAGAAAATGGCAATAAGATTATTCAAAAAATTAAGAAATATTTAACGAATTTTGAGTAGCCTTTAATTAAGTAGGAGTTAATATGGAGAGACACCTTATGAAAAATCTTCTTTTAGATGTTTCAGCTTATGGCGAGAAGGACTACAAATTGTTTCTGGATATCGTCAAGCAGGAACTGGATATATCTAAATATACAGATGTAACGGCACCTCAAGCGTTATTATTGTTGAATATGAACGAAAATGTAGTAACTATTGGAGAAGTTATCACAAGAGGATACTACATTGGAACAAACGCATCGTATAGCATCAACCGCCTTATGCAAGCAGGCTACATGAGTTCAGAAAAATCCAATTATGACAAACGAAATACGTACTTGAAATTAACTTCAAAAGGGTTAGCGCTCTGTTCACAAATCGAAAATGCACTCGAAGAACACATAAAGTTGACAGAGAAGAGATCAAAAAATAAACTTGATCTGAACTTCGGACTTGATTTTCTGAAGCGCCTTGAACGATTTTTTCTCGACATACTGCATTACAGAAAATAACACACACCACAAGGCAGACTTCGCTTATACGAGGCCTGCCTTTTCACACTTCAACTACGGAAATACATTTTATAACACCACTACTAAGTTGTTGTATAAACTGGCTTGTTACAAAAAAACAAAAATTTCCCTTGCACTTTGTGTTATGGTGTGATATCCTATAAGTGTGGATAGTGCTTAAAGAAGGAGTAAAGAAAATGAAGTTCAACTTAAGTAAAACTAAGTATTCGGGGGGAGGGCTATATTTAGGCGGTACAGTCGTTATAGTCGCTTCTATTTCGAATTGCGTAGTAAATGCCGAAGAAAATGCCGAATTTGCGCATTTTGTTCACGAGGTTAGTTGGCGAGCATATGCAAGTCTAAAAGTAAACGACACAAGTAAAAAAGAGTGGTATCAAGCAGAACAATATAGTGATTCGATATATAACGTCATTGCAAATGCAATCGCTGATTGTAAAATGCAACGGAATGAATTTGACAAACGAAATGGTGTCTACGGTCCTTACGCCAATCTAATTACATTTTCTGTCGTACCAATGTC
>JAFSTL010000059.1 GCA_017450545.1 Alphaproteobacteria bacterium | reverse complement strand
GTTGGACTTGAGCTAAACAACTTCGATTTCGTGGCGATTTGCGCGTGTACCTCAAGCCCAATGACTACTTCCCACCCTTTAACTAAATTCTCCATAGCTGTTTCTCCTTATATCGTTATGATTTCTTTTCTTAATTCAGCGAAATTCGCCGATTTTTCTATGACATGCGAGACCTTGAATATATCTCCTTCAGCAAACCTGTTTCCAATCAGCTGAACGCCCATCGGCAATCCATCTTTGGAAAGCCCAGCAGGAACTGAAATCGCAGGCAATCCAGCTATGTTTGCATTAACTGTGTATACGTCATTTAAGTACATTTCAATAGGCGTCATATTTGCCGATTCTTCAATTCCAAAGGCAGTACTCGGTGTTGTTGGACATAGTATCAAGTCCACCTTTGCAAAGGCGTTATCGCGGAAATCTTCTTTTATCATTTTCTGAATTTTCAGTGCACGCGTGTAATACGCATCATAATATCCAGCTGAAAGAACATATGTCCCTGTTAGTATTCGGCGTTTCACTTCTTCGCCAAATCCTTCAGAACGGGAGTTTATATACAATTCATCAATATTACTGAAGTTTTCTGCTCGCTTTGTATACCTAACGCCATCATATCGTGCCAAATTTGAGGACGCCTCTGCTGGAGCGATTATGTAGTATGCAGGCAATGCGTACGATGTTGTTTTCAGCGATATGTCAACGACCTCACATCCGGCATCTATTAACCAAGACTTCACTTTTTCCAGAAGTGCCAGGTTTTCGTCATTTAATCCTTCCAGATATTCCTTAGCTATACCAATCCTCATACCTTTTACAGATTGGTCAAGAAATGTTGTGTAGTCTGGAATTTCAACATTTTCAGAAGTGGAGTCCTTCGGGTCATACCCCGCCATAGCTTTCAGCATTATCGCTGCATCTTTAACCGTTTTCGTCAAAGGTCCTGCCTGGTCTAGCGAAGAAGCAAAAGCAACCATCCCCCACCGCGAACATAGTCCATATGTCGGCTTTATGCCAACAAGTCCTGAAAATGCAGCAGGTTGACGTATTGAACCGCCGGTGTCGGAGCCAGTTGCAGCAACGCATAAATCAGATGCAACAGCGGTTGCAGATCCTCCAGAAGAGCCACCAGGGACAAGTTCCATGTCTGGCTTCGACTTTTTGCGGTACGGCAAAAAACAGGCACCAAAGTAACTCGTTATGTTTGCCGAGCCCATAGCGAATTCATCCATATTGGTTTTGCCAATAAATACAGCTCCGTTGTCCAAAAGGTTTTGCGTAACTGTAGATTCGTATTCAGGAACAAACTCAGATAATATCTTCGAACACGCCGTAGTTCTTATGCCCTTCGTGCAAAACAAATCTTTTACAGCGATCGGAACCCCCAAAAGTGGTAAGTCTTCACCTTTCGCAATACGCTCATCGGCTTGCTGTGCTGAAGCCAATGCCTTATCTTCATCGAGAGTTACATAAGCATTGAGTCTGGAATAATCTTTTATTCGTTTTAAGTAATGTTGCATCAATTCATACGACGAAAACTCTTTGCTCTCTAATCCTTTTCTTACTTCTGATATTGTTAAATAATTCTTCATTTTATTCCCTTTCCATTCCTATGAACACTGATGAATATGAACAGCAACAAGAGGTTTCTTGTTAAAGAACTTCGTTATTAATTTTTTCACAGAATAAGCAATCTCGCGTTTCATAATTTCAGGGTCACGTCCCTTTGCGACTTCGTTTCTTACAATCTGATAAACTCCGGAATTCACCCGATTTAACATTTTTTTGTTCGCGTTTATTCCATGTATGCTTACTTCTGGCTCGTCAATCAACTCGTCGCCGGAAATAACGAAACTGACGCTGACATGTCCGTGACAGCTCATCAGCGAACGGTCACGCAATGGCACCGAGTTCAGAGGAATTACATCCCCTCCATCGACGGCATTGAAGACCATATCTCGGTGATCTACCTTCTGCAATTCGCCATTGGAATAGCACACAACATCTCCAGATTCGGCAACCAAAATCTCCGAAATTCCGCAAGTTTTCGCAAACTCCTGCTGAGCATATAGCATCCTGGCATCACCGTGAACTGGCATCAACGTTTTCGGATGCAACAACTCATACATCTTTTTCACCATATCTCGGCTAGCATGTCCCGAAACATGTATATCTGTTTCAGTGTCCACGGTGACAATTTCAACTCCCTGGCGCAACAGCATATTCTGCAAATCGCGTATACCAATTTCGTTTCCAGGAATAACTTTCGATGAAAAAATCACGACATCGTCATCACCCAACTTTACGACCTTGTTCTCACCTTTCGCTAATTTATATAAAGCTGAACGCGCCTCGCCCTGGGATCCTGTGCAAATCAGCAAAACTTTGTCGGCTGGCATACTCATTGCTTCTTCGTCAGACAAAATGGAATTGACGTTTTCCCTGAATTTCGGCGTGTAATATGACGTTTCTGCAACTGCATCCAACATTTTATACATCGAACGACCGATGATTGCTACACGTCGTTTTAGTTGCCGTGCTATATAAAATATCGTCTCAATTCGAGCGAGGTTGGACGAAAAACATGTTACCGTAACTCGTTTATGTTCATATTTGGCTATCACTCGTTCCAGAGCTTCGCGCACTGTTGCCTCAGAGCCTATGTTCGATGCAGTGACCATATTTGTTGAATCGCACAACAAGCAGTCCACGCCCTCATTTCCAATTTCAATCAGTCGTTCAACATCCACAGTGTCTCCGAGAAGTGGTGTTTCATCGATTTTCCAGTCTCCAGTATGGAATACAGTTCCATGAGGGTTTTTTATATACAATCCGCAAGCACCCAAAACTGAGTGAGACAACGCTACAAACTCTATCTCAAATGAGCCAACTTTTATTCGCTCACGCCTATTGACAACGTTGATTGGCACATCATCCTTCCAGCGCATCTCGCTCAGCTTTTGCTTCAACACTTCTGCGGGAAATTCTGTCAAATATACTGGGCACTTTATTGATTGCCACAAATGATGTATGGCGCCTATATGGTCTTCATGAGCATGAGTAACAAAAATACCCTTTATGTCTTTCTGTTGCTCTGTTATGAAAGTTATATCTGGAGTTAACACTTCTATGCCGAGTTTGTCATAGAACGTTATTCCTAAATCCACTATTATCCACTCGTTTCCCGAACCTATCATGGTGCAATTAGCGCCAATCTGTTCTAGTCCACCTATTGGAATTATTGTTAAATTATCGTTTTTTTTCATTTTTTTCTCCTATCTCTAAAAAACTAAGTTGTTTCGTTCTCGAATACACCAAAAACATCTGATTTTTTTATCCATCCCGAATATCTGCCTGCGTCACCACGGAAAGCGACATTGCACCAATTTCCACGTACAGTCACCAATTCCAGGACGACATTTTTTTTGACATACGCTAAAATTTCCGACGTTTCATTCGATTTTTTACGCAATTCAGTCGGATTTTCGCTCATCACTATAACGAACCTTTTGGGAGAAAGCATGCTCTTATGTATCCAGCTTTCATCTCCAAGCGGATCTTTGACCTTTCGCCAATGGTCGTATTTCGCAATCACCATTACGGGAGTTCCCTTTTGGATATATTCATAACTTATCTTATATTCTTTGCCAGGTCCTCTATGCGAATTAACTCTATTCGATTTAATTGAAGCGTAATAAGGTTCACAACGCCCACTTTTGATATAGGCATTCAGGTTAGCTGAGTATATCAATGATATCAACAGTAAAAATGTGAGTTTCTTATATTTCACCTACATAAACTCCCAAGTCTTTCGCAAGTTGGACATATTTATCGTTCATGCTTAAGGTCTTATTGACACGCTCAACAGCCTCCCTTACGTCTATAAGTTTAATCCTATTTTCAGAAAATGCAAGGATTTTTCCAAAAGTCCCATTTGCAATTAAATTGACCGCCTCAACTCCGAACATCGTTCCAAGCAATCTGTCACTTATGCAGGTCTCTCCCCCGCGCTGAATATGTCCTAAGGTCACGCTGCGACACTCAAATCCAGCCTCTTTTATTTGTTGAGAAAGGTGGTGTCCAATTCCCTTATACGAAATGTGCGTATACTTCACAAATCCGTTGACTTTACGTTCAGAATGCTTAAAATCATCGCTTTCGACGGACTCTGCGACGACTATAATGCAGTGATTTTTTCCACTTTGAAAATTTGTTTGAATTTTTTCCTTTATCTTTTCCAAATCATACTTAAACTCCGGAACCAAAATAACATCAGCTCCTGAAGCAAGCCCAGCATACAAAGCTATAAATCCAGCATCTCTGCCCATAACTTCGATAACCATCGTCCGCTCATGGCTTTTTGCAGTCGATCGAATATTCTCGATAGCCTCAACCGCAACCTTAACAGATGTCTGAAATCCGACAGCATAATCGGTGTAATTAACGTCATTATCTATGGTTTTGGGAACGAACACAAACTTTAACGTATCGCTATTCGCTGTCAATTCGTTTAGCAATTTCAAACTACCATCACCGCCGACGCAAATCAGCCCGTCGAGTTCCAATTGCCGATAACCATCGATAATCGACTTTTTCACATCTTCAACAGTTCGTCCTTTTTGTACTTCCGAAGACATCCATTTCGTATCGGACAACAGAATACTTCCGGATTTTATTAGCATTTCTTCATCACAGATGGTATCGTCCAATTCGACGCAATCAGGACACAACACATCATTACACGCCAGACCTCTAAAGCCTCGCTTTATGCCAACCAGCGAATATCCCAGAGCTCTCGTCCTCAGATACGCCCCTCTGATAACCGAATTTAACCCGGAACAATCACCTCCGGTGGTCAATATGCCTATCCGTGTCGTCATCAAAAATCGTTCGAACACCATAACACCCACATTTTATCACCGAGCTTCCCGGCGTTCAACCCGTGTACTCAACGACAAAAGATTGATAACAGATGGTGTTTCTTTGTCTCAATTTGCAAAATTGGAATGTGGGACGCAAGTTCAACCGCTTGATTTATAAATGATGAGATAATATATTGATTATATGGATCGTATATATCAAATGTCTTATATGTCTTTGCACCACTTTGACGAATACCATAGATTTCGCCCCCTCCTCTCAGCATCAAATCCTGCTCCGCAATTTTAAATCCATCGTTACTTTCACATAATATTTGAATACGCTTTGTTGCAATTTTAGACGCCTTGTAATCATATAGCAAAAGGCAATACGCTTGCAGATCATTTCGTCCGACGCGACCACGAAGCTGGTGCAATTGCGCTAATCCGAATTTTTCAGCATTTTCAATGATAATCACTGTCGCTTCTGGAATATCAATACCAACCTCTATTACAGTTGTGGAAATAAGTATATTACATATTCCATTTTTGAAATTTTCAAGTATAGCATCCTTTTCATTCGCTTTCATTTTTCCATGAAGCATAGCGACATTTGAACCGAAATATTTGGATAAAAATTCAAAACGGTTAAAAACGCAAGTATAACTCAAGTTTTCATTTTCTTCAATTAGCGGACAAATCCAATATACTTTCTGATTTTTCACAATGATATTTTTAATAGACTGCACAACATCTGGAATCCGAGCCATCGGTATCGCTTTGGTGATGATTTCTTTCCGACCAGCTGGTTTTTCCGTGATGGATGAAACTGAAATGTTGCCATAGAGAGCCATAACAAAAGTTCTGGGGATAGGTGTAGCAGACATGCTGAGGACGTGCGGAGAAATTCCTTTGTTAATGAGTTGTTGACGCTGTTTCACGCCAAATCTATGTTGTTCATCGATAATAACAAGTCCAAGTTTATGAAAACACACCTGCTCTGTGATTATTGCGTGCGTGCCAACGAGAATGTTAAGCGAGCCTGAAGCTAGATTTGCAAGGGTCTGTGCGCGTTTCTTTCCCTTATCACTGCCGGTCAAAATCTCAACAGATATCCCAAGTTGATCAAAATATTTCTTGGTATTTTGATAATGTTGCTGAGCCAATATCTCTGTGGGGGCCAATATTGCACACTGAAACCCACTTTCAATAACGTATAATGCGCTAATCAACGCGACTATAGTTTTTCCAGAACCGACATCACCTTGCAAAAGGCGAAGCATAGGTTTGCCACTTTCGAGATCCAAAAAAATCTCCGAAATAGCTTTATTTTGAGACTTTGTTAATGAAAATGGCAAATATTCCAAAAGTCTATGAATAAGTTGCTTGTCATTTTTTATGACATATCCTGTTGATGTTTTTTCATTTACACAGCGAATAATCAGTTGTTCTGCAAAAAGTTCATCGAATGCTAATCTTCGTCTATACGGATTATCTAGCGGGTTTTCATAAATTTCTTGCGGATAGTGTATATTGCGCAAAGCCTCTGCAAATGACACGAAGCCATTTTTTTTCACAATTTCTTCTGGAAGCCACTCTGGCAACGGTTCATGCTCCAAAATTTCGAATGCTGATTTTATGACAGAATAGACAGATTTTTGTGTTAGGCCAGTTGTAAGGGGGTAAACATTAAATAATCCGGAATTTTCATCTATTTTGGATATGGTGAATTTATCTGGATTGATGAACTGTAATGCGCCAGAAGCTGAAATTGTTAATCTGCCAGATATTCCAATATATTGTCCAACGATATACGAATTTTTGATATAGCCTTTCGGATAATTAAAAAGTACGATTTCGACTATGGTATCGGCATTTCTTGCGTAAATCACTGCAGGGCGCGTTGAACGATAATTTGACTCAATAGATTCGATTTTCAACTTCGTTGTTATGAGCTTTCCAACATCATTTCGTGAAATGCATTCGATATACTGTTTTTCAATCGTATGAGATGGCATGTGCAACAGAACATCGATAACTCTGTCTCCAAAAAGTTTTTTGAACAGTTTTAAACGAGGCTTATAATAATTGCCTATGCAAGTTTCTATACTATCAAATATCATGCCAATTCGAGTTTTCGCAATTGTCTGCTATTATATCACAAGAACAGGAGAACGGCTGTCGCAATCCAGAGTTGACGAATGTTGGATTTCTTTGTACAATCGCAAGGAGTTTTTTGTTGAATTTTATTGACAATGTCATTTATAGCGAATGTGCAAGCAAGAGAAATTTTGGATTCGAGAGGGTATCCGACGGTTGAGACAGAAGTGTTGCTGGATTCCGGAGCGATTGGAGTCGCCTCTGTGCCATCCGGTGCATCAACTGGTTCATTTGAGGCTGTTGAGTTACGTGACGGTGGCTCTCGTTTTGTTGGAAAAGGCGTGCTGAAAGCAGTAAGCAATGTAAATGATATTTTAGCGCCAGAACTCATTGGAAAAGATGCTTTAGATCAGCGCGAGATTGACAATATTATGATTGCTCTGGATGGAACGCCAAATAAAGCGAAGCTCGGAGCAAATGCAATTTTATCCGTGAGTTTAGCTGTTTGCAAAGCCGCTGCAGATTACTATGGTATGCCACTATACCGCTATATAGGTGGAATTGTGCCTCGTAAATTACCTCGCCCCATGATGAATATATTGAACGGCGGAGCGCATGCAGATAATAAGATCGATATACAGGAGTTTATGATTGTCCCGGCAAGGGAAACTTCTTTCAAAGAATATGTCGAAATATGTGCGACTATTTATCATAATTTGAAAAAAATACTGAAAGCACAGGGATTGAATTCTAACGTAGGCGATGAAGGGGGCGTTGCTCCAAACTTGTCATCAACAAGAGAAGCGTTGGATTTGATGATGAGTGCTGTTGAAAAAGCGGGGTATAAGCCATATGAGAATATTCAGATAGCTCTGGACGTTGCGGCTTCGGAACTTTTCAAAGATGGTAAATACCGCATAGAGGGAGAAGAAAAAACTTCAGACGAAATGATTGAGCTTTACAAGAAGCTTATCAGCGAGTATCCAATTGTTTCAATAGAGGATCCGTTGGCTGAAGAAGATTGGGCTGGTTTTTCAAAGATGACAGGTGAGCTGGGAGATAAATTGCAGATTGTTGGCGATGATTTATACGTCACCAATTCGAAGCGATTAGAGAAAGGAATTGAGGAAAAAGCATCGAATGCTATTTTGATCAAGCTAAATCAGATAGGTACGCTGACAGAAACGATTAAAACTGTAAAGATGGCAAAAGACAATGGATTTAACGTGATTGTTTCACACAGATCTGGCGAAACTGACGACACGACTATAGCAGATCTCTCTGTTGCAGTTGGAGCACAGTTCATAAAAACAGGCGCTCCGGCTCGCGGAGAACGTGTTGCAAAATATAATCAGCTCCTTCGCATAGAAGAACAGTTGGTTTAAGTCATACAATTTTGTATATCGCCCCCTCTTTTTTATGAAAAGGATGGGGGTCAAAGATTTTGCTTGACGGGAAGCCAGGCTCGTGATATGATGAGAATGTTAGAATAGCTTAAAAAATTGCGAAAGGCTGAGAATTATGAATAAAGTTTCAAAATTAGTATTATTTTCTGCACTTGTTGCTACTGCCGGTTTTGCCGCGTATAAGGTTGTGGATAGCAGTAAAGCTGAGAATTCAGAGCAAAAGAACAAAAAATCTAAGGAAATTTCTGGGGAAAAAGAAAATAAAGAACAACACACGAATAAGGAGACTATCGTCAAAGAAAGTGATGCAAAATCAACTGAAGAAACTGCAAAAGAGGAAAAGCAATCAAAAGCTGAAGAAAATCCAGTGTCAGCAGAACAGTTGAATGCACAAAGTGCAAAGCAGTCTGCAGATGAGGGAAAGACTGTCGTTTTGTTTAGAGACGGCACAAAAATCACAGACGCCGTCATAAAAAAGGAAATCGACGAAATTCCAGAGCAACTTTCTGCAAAGATGTCTCTTGCTGAGATACGTTCGTTTTTGGCGTGGAAAAATGCGTATAAGAAGGTTATAACCGAGGTTGCGTTGCGCTCAGGAGTTGCAAAATCGAAAGAGATTAGCGATCTGATCGAAAAACGGAAGCGGACAGTTGCTGGATTTATGCTTTTGGATGATAAGTCGAAAGAGCTGATGACTTTTGAGGCTTTGAAAGAGAATTACGATAAAGTTTGGGATAAAAATTTTAAAGGAACCAAGGAGTTTTCTTTAATAGCTGTCACGACAGCAGATAAGAATTTGGCTGATCGTATAAAGAACGAAGTGAAGAGTGAAGAAGATTTAAAGAAAATCGCAGAGGCTAATCCGTCGAAGATAAATAAACTTGATATGGATTCTCGTCCACAAGGAATATTTCCTTCTGAAGTTACGAGTGCAGTGTTGAAACAGGGAGCGAAAACAATCGTTGGACCATTCGAACTAAAAGGCTCTTTTATGTTCTTTTATGTGAAATCTATCAACGATGCGAAAAAACAAGATTTCACGGAAGAGTTTGCGGAGAATTACAAAAAAGTTGCATCAAGAGATTTTATAAAGCAGTATACTAAAGAGCTATATAAAAAGTATGAAGTACAAATAAGAGATGTAAACGATAAGGTTGTTGATCCTTTCGAATTGGTTAATGACAAGGTGAGCGAGAAAGAAAAAGGCAAAGAGCTGGTTAAGTTGTCTAAGTTAAAAGATGATGCTGTGCTGGCGACATACAGGTCTGGAAAGTTCACTGTGAAAGAGTTAAAAGAGTTTTACAAGGTGGATACGTTGCTGGATAAGACATTTGTCGCAATGACTCAGCAATTTAACTTGCCACTGGATAGAGTAATTATATACGCGGTGAAGCTTGCTGTTGATGACATAGTCCTCTCGAAAGAGGTTGAGGCGTTAAATTATCGAGAAACGCCGAAAGTTGCGGCGAAGCTTCAAGAAGTAGGCAACATGGAGATTCAGCATGCTTATTTTAAAGATAAAGTAAAAGTGAACAGTGAAGACGTGAAGATAACGTATAATAAATTTATAAAATCAATCCCGGAAGAAGACAAGAATGACAACGAGATTTCGGCTCGATTGGCTTTTTATGAGACGCGCGAAGATGCGGCGCTGGCTCTTAAGGCTATAACATCTGGTGAAGAGAAATTTAGCGCTGTGTATAAGCAGAAGTCGCAAAATAAAGAGACGCTAGATCTTGGATATGTAAAGAAGCGTAGCGTAAGTCCGGACTTGTGGACATTGCTGAAGACTGGAGCAGCGGGAGCTTGTGTCAAACAGATAGTTGAGATAGCTGGAGATCAGTTTGGTGTTGCGGGCAAAAATTTTGCTATAATCTATGTAGCAGATCGTCGACCTGTCACATTGCCATCATTGTCTAATGAAGCGGATAAGAAGTTTTTCCAACGTTTAGCAGAGCGAGATAAGGCTGTGGAGCTTGCGAAAACTTTGTTGAAATCTGGTATTGACAAGATAGAGGGGCGAAAGATAGAAGATGTGCTTAAAAACAACGCAGAGTTTGTAAATAAGATAATATCTGCGCTTCTCGGATACGCCGGATAAAGACGTTGGAGGCAAAGTGGATGAACAAGCCTAATGGTATTGAATTGAATTACACGCTGGAGGAGTATTCTGCTGACTTGAGCCGAAGCAACCGACTGGAGATACCAACTCCAGTTGTCGCGTGCTTTGGCGGAAGCTCTATGAATAGAGAAGCGACGACGTGGTCAGATGCAAAAAGATTAACTCGAAAGCTTGCAGAAGCTGGGATATGCGTAATAACCGGCGGAGGTTCCGGCATCATGGAAGCAGCGAACGCAGGGGCTTATGCCGTGGGATCCAAGTATTCATATGGGGTGCGTGTGGAAACCATAAAGGACGAAAATGCAGGCGATAGTCAATGCATAGATGACCAGAATGTTGAGACATATAAAACCTTAAGCATACGATTGTTAACACTGATAAGCAAGAGTGATGCCATAGTATTTTTCCCTGGAGGATTTGGTACGCTGGAGGAAATGTTTTCATTGTTTGTTAGAATAAGAGTAAAAATGATGGAAAATGTCCCCACATATTTTTATGATGCTGAATTTTGGAATGGATTAAAGAATTGGCTTAAAGATAAAGTGTTACCGATTGGGTTGATAACGCCTGCGGATGTGAAACTTATGGATATAAGAGATAATATAGATGAAATAGCGGATGAGATAATAAAGAAACTGAATGCGGATGGAATAGGGGAGAATAAATGAAGATAAAAATAGATGATATTGTTTTTGAGAAGTTAGCGAAAATTTTGAAAGAGAATGAACTAAGTGAAATCGAATATAAAGAAGGTGAGGTTAAGATAAGACTGTCCAGGATGCCTGGAAACGGAATACATAAACATGTGACTGCACCTGAAGATTTTTCTAAAGATGAATCTAAGAATGAACCTGAGACAATAGTTGAAACAAAATCGTTGAATTGGAACGAACACCCTGGAGCTGTAAAATCTCCGATAGTTGGCACGTGTTACCTAGCTCCTGAGCCTGGAGCACAGAACTATATCGCTGTTGGTGATGTGATAAAAAAAGATCAGCCGTTGATGATAATAGAAGCAATGAAAGTGATGAATTTGATAAAAGCGCCTCGCGAGGGTAAGATAGTGCACATAGCTGTTGAAAATACTGAACCAATAGAATATGGTCAGCTGCTGGTTGTTATCGAGTGACGATGTTTAATAAAATCTTGATAGCGAATAGGGGGGATATAGCAATAAGGATTTTGCGGGCGTGTAAGGAAATCGGCATAAAAACTGTTGCAGTGCACTCAGTTGTCGATGCGGCTCTGATGCATGTCAAGTTAGCCGATGAAAGCGTTTGTATTGGAGGGAATAGATCATCAGAGAGTTATTTGAATATCTCCGCTATATTGAGTGCTGCTGAGGTGACTGGTGCAGATGCTGTTCATCCAGGGGTTGGCTTTTTGTCTGAGAATGAAAAATTTGCACGAATGGTTGCCGGAAATGGAATGACTTTTATAGGCCCGTCTCCTGAGCATATGCGGATGATGGGCGATAAAATAATTGCAAAGAAGACGATGGCAGAATTGGGCATACCTGTCGTAACTGGCTCCGATGGCGAAGTAAAGTCTGAGAATGAAGCGAAAGAAATTGCGCTACAAACTGGATATCCAGTGTTGTTCAAAGCTGCTTCTGGTGGCGGCGGAAAGGGTATGAAAGTAGCGCAACAAGAAGACGAGATAGAAAACGCATACAAGATGGCAAAAGCCGAAGCGCGAGCTAACTTTGGGGACGACGGCATCTATATGGAGCGCTATCTGGCGCATCCACGACATATCGAGATACAGATTTTGGCAGACACATTTGGAAATGTGGTGCATTTAGGCGAGAGAGATTGTTCGATACAGCGTAATCACCAAAAATTGCTAGAAGAGTCACCATCGGTTGTTTTGACCGAAGATGAGCGAGAAAAAATAGGTGATATAGTAACGAAAGCGATCCGGAAACTTGGTTACGTCGGTGTTGGAACTTTGGAGTTTCTATATGAGAATGGAGAATTCTTTTTTATGGAAATGAACACTCGTCTCCAAGTTGAACACAGCGTGAGTGAAGAAATAACCGGCATAGACTTGGTGAATGAACAGATAAAGGTTGCAGCCGGGGAAAAGCTGTCTGTAACGCAAGACGACGTGAAGTTTAATGGGCATGCCATTGAGTTTAGAATAAATGCAGAAAATCCGGAGAACTTTATGCCATCTCCAGGGCGCATAGAGGAGCTGTATTTTCCCGGTGGAAAGGGGGTCAGGATAGATTCACACATATACCGCGATTACATTGTTCCTCCGTATTATGACAGCTTAATTGCAAAGATAATTGTGCATTCAAAGACGCGGGAGGAATGCCTTTCAAAAGCCAAACGCGCTTTGGATGAGCTTGTGATTGAAGGAGTGGAGACAACTGCGGATTTGCACAGAAAACTAATTAGAAACAAAGATATAATGAGTGGAGATTTTGATATTCATTGGTTAGAAAATAATTTGGAAACTTTAACGAAAGGAGAACAATAATGAATGTGCTCACATCAGATTTACTATCTGGAATAGATTTTGTAGCTCACGGTTTCTTTGATAGAACCGATGGGGAAAGTTCGGAAACGTATGAATCCCTGAACGTTGGAATTGCTCGCGGAGATGATGAAGAAAAAGTGATAAATAACCGAAAGAAAATAGCGGAGTATTTTGAAATATCCGTTGAGAACTTGGTTATTTTAAATCAAAAGCACAGTGATACGGTGCATATCATCAATGCTGACAATAAAGCGGCGTACCTGTTTGGCGGAGTGGCAGAAGCATTAAAAAATGAAGGTGATGCGTTGATAACGAAAGAACCAGGAGTACTCATTGGGGTTAATACTGCGGATTGTGCGCCAATATTGCTTTGCGATAAGGGAGCGGGATATGTTGCTGCGATACATGCAGGCTGGCGTGGTTCTAATGGACAGATTATAGAAAACACAATAGCTGAAATGAAATCATTGGGCTGCAAGACAATTGTGGCAAGCATCGGACCTTGCTTGCAGCGCATACATTTTGAGATTAAAGATGATATTGACTTTCAGATAGACCGGCAATACGTCTCATACGATGAGGGACGCACACTGTTCGACATGCAATTGCAAATTTTGGAAAAGCTTATGAAGAATGGAGTGAAAACTGTGTCAAAGATGAATGTAGACACGTATTCGAACACCAATTACTTCAGCAAACGAAGGATCGGTGAAAAGACTGGGGTACAGTTTTCAGGAATTATGATAAAGGAGAAAAAATGAACAATATGCAACAATTGATGGCTCGAGCACAAAAGCTTCAGGCAAAAGTCGATGAGGCTCAACGTAAGCTGGGCAAAGAAGAAGTGACTGGCGTTGCCGGGGAAGGGGCGATTAGGCTTGTGATAACTCTAAACGGAGAATTGAAGTCGATATCAATAGATAAGAGTGTAATAATCGCTGATGAAAAAGAAATATTAGAAGATTTAATATTAGTTGCATTTAAAGATGCAAAAGCTCAAGCTGACGCCAGATACTCACAGGGAATTAAGGAAGCAACAAATGGATTGCATATACCAGGATTCTGATCAACTTCGGAGTTCCTGCATTTGCTTCGCCCCCATCAAATCTAGGCTGTTCACCTGATTTGTTCACAAATAACGAATCCCAGCAATGTCTCGAGACTCGTTAATGTATATATATATTTTATAAACGCGATTATCGTGCGTAAAACTCTATAACCAAATTTGGTTCAACATTTTCCGAATAAGGAACATCCTCAATATTTGGAGTATTTATGTATTTGCCTTTACGGTCAGGCGTGAGCACTTCGAAATACGTCGGGACATCATGCTTTGCATTAACCATTTGAACCTGCAAAGAATTGACCATTCCCTCTTGAATTTCGATCTCGTCTCCAATCCTGAGTTCATACGACGGAGCAGTCACTATTTTTCCATTCACTTTAATTTTCCTGTGCTTAATCAGTTGTCGCGCACTTTTTATGCTCGGTGCAAAATTTAAACGAAAAACAGCAGTCTCCAACCTATTTTCAAGCCTCGCAATCATGCCTGAAATCGTCTGTCCTCTGCTCGCGGCAGAAATATCATGTATCCTGCGCAACGTATGCTCAGAAATATCACCGTACTCTTGTCTCAATTTCTGTTTCGCTGCAAGTTGCAACGCATATGGCTTCTTATTCACCTTATTTCCTCTCGGGTGACTAAACGTTTAACACTATCCTTCCTTCAGATTACCATACCTATATCTCGAATGCAAGAGGTGTTAGGCGCTGTCGTCAAAGATGAAGTGAAAGAATAGCCTTGAAAAATATCCGAAAAAGAAAATAACGATGGTGCATAGGCATGATATAAGTGATGAAATTTGGAACAAAATTAATGTAAATCTTCCAGGAAGTATGGAGCATACGGGTAGAAATGGCGTGGACAATCGCCGTTTTATTAACGCTGTGTTCTGGATTTTGAGGACGGGAGCACCGTGGCGGGATTTGCCAAAGGAGTATGGCGATTGGAAAAACACGCATAGGCGATTCACGAGATGTAGAGACCGTGGAATTTGGGAAAAGATATTGCAATCAGTGATGTAGGAGCTGGATTTGAGCTGCATCACGATTGACGCAACATACACGAAATGTCATATGCATGCGAGTGG
>JAFSTL010000058.1 GCA_017450545.1 Alphaproteobacteria bacterium | reverse complement strand
TAGCCTTGCATATCTCTTCTTTTTCGCCTTGCACTCTTGCGTATATTCCGCCCATTATTCCTTGCAATTCAGGAAATTCACCAACCATTTGGGTTAATAAATCCGCTTTACACAATCTTATTGCGCGCCGTTCGTCTTCATTTTCTGCCAGCAACAGCATCCTTTCGACCTTGTCCGCCATTGTCCCAAGCCCATCATGAAACACAACGTTTTTTAACCCTTTCGCTATTTCATCTAATGAAAGCTTAGTGTCTTCTTTATAAAAAAACATTGCATCGCTTAGGCGTGCACGCAAAACTCGCCCTAATCCCTCGAACATCACTTTTGTTCCAGGAACATTTGTCACTGTCGCAAAGTAAGGCGCTATCGTCGAGTCAGGATATGTCAATGTGAAATACTTCTGATTGACTTTCATTGACGTTGATAGCACGACTGCAGGCAAAGTCATAAACTTTTCATCTATTGAACCTATATGTATATATGGATATTCAACCAATCCTGCCACTTCATCCAAAAGTTTTTCATCTTCACAAAAACATAATCCCATTGATTCTGCCGTTTGCATTATCTCATTTCTTATATATTCACGCTTTTTATGAAAATCTAAGATAACATGATTTTTCTCCAGCTGATTAACATAATCGTCAAACGTAGATATATATATCTTGTCAGGCGATAAGAACCTATGCCCATTTGTTGTGTTCCCAGTAGTTATCCCAACTGATTTTATCTCCTTATCAATTGATTTTCCGTCATAAACACACATAATCGAACGAATTGGGCGTATCCAGCGTGCACTTAACCTTCGGTCCTTTTCTATATACCACCGCATGGACTTTTGCCAAGGCATCTTAGCAATGAAACTTTCAATTATATCGCCCATTACTTCGCTTATCTCTTGACCATCACTTGACGTATTTAGATAATAGTATCCATCTCGTTCGTATAAATCATTCTTTTGTCTGTTGAATTTTTTCAAAAAGCAATTTATTGCTTCTTCCTCCGCGTTAACTTTAGGTCCTCGTTCTTCATCTGTTCTCCGCTTCGTCTTATTCTCCAGTCCTTCAACTCTTATTGCAATACGGCGGGGGGATATGTATGTCGCTATTTCCGCATAGTCCGCGCAATTTTCATCTAAAATCTGCTTAAATACCGCCTTGGCATCATCCATCGCTTGCCTTTGCATGCGAGCTGGTATTTCTTCTGAAAACAATTCTATTAATAATTCATTGCGCATTATTCTGCTCCTTTTAAAGATTCACACCATGCTTGGCAACATGCCTTTGCCAAAGCCCTAACTCGCGCTATATACGCGACTCGCTCGGAGACGGAGATAACCCCTCTTGCGTCAAGCAAGTTAAAGCAGTGATTTGCCTTAACGCATTGCTCATATGCCGGCATAACCAGGTTGCATTCCAGCAATTTGTTGCATTCCTTTTCATAGTCGGCAAAGTGTGATAGCAAAATATCCACCGATGCATAGTCGAAATTATAATATGAAAATTCGCGCTCAAATCTTTTTAGCACATCGCCATACGTTAACTTTTTGTCGCCGGTTTGTCCGTTCCAATTTATTTCAAAATGGTTTTCGCATTTTTGTATAAATGTGGCTATTCGTTCGAGTCCATACGTAATTTCTACTGGAGTGACCGAGCAACTTATGCCTCCGACTTGTTGAAAATACGTGTATTGCGTTATTTCCATACCGTCACACCAAACTTCCCAGCCCAGTCCAGCGGCGCCTAATGATGGATTTTCCCAGTCATCCTCAACAAATCTGATGTCATGTTGTG
>JAFSTL010000057.1 GCA_017450545.1 Alphaproteobacteria bacterium | reverse complement strand
CCACATCTCAAAATCATTATACGAATCTATATTGCCCTTTATGACATCGTATTGTTTTTCCGTAAGTCCATATTTCGCGACTGCAGAGTATGGTTTTGAATGCAATATTTTGCGGTTTATTTTATATATGTCATCTACATCAAATTTTGGAGAATTTTTGCTAAATTTTGTGATATCAAAATAATTCACTAAATCATCAATGTTTGCAAATGGAATAGCGTCAAGAGAGGAGCCTAAAGTTGCAAGGACGTCAAAAAGAGCCATTGGATCAATGCCATTTTTTCTTATATCACCAAGGTTCATGCTGCCCAATCGCTTAGACAATTGTGAACCGTCTTTATTTACTAAAAGTGATAAATGTGCAAAGTTAACTGAATATGTTCCATTTGAAATTTCGTCAAACATAGCTAACTGTATAGCCGTGTTAGTCACATGATCCTGACCTCTGATTATGTGAGTGATGCCAGAATCTATGTCATCAACAACAGAGGAAAAAGAATACAAAAATGTTCCATCTGCCTTTATAATTACAGGATCACTTACACTACCTAAGTCATATGAAATTTCCCCAAGTATTAAATCATCCCAAGATACCGTCTTGCTAGGTAATTTAAATCGCCAATAAGGTGCACGTCCTTCTTTTTCATAAGAAATAACTTCAGTTTCTGTCAGATTTAACGCTGCTCTGTCATATACAGGTGGTTTACCTTTCGAAATGGCAAGCTTTCGCTTATATTCCAATTCTTCTGACGTTTCATAGCATTTATACAAAAATCCATTTTTGATTAAAATATTCATAATTTCGCGATAACGCGCTAAACGTTCAGATTGACGAAAATGTTCGTCGTACCCTATTCCAAGCCAAGCTAAGTCTCCCCTAATAGCATCTTCGTATTCCTTTTTAGAACGCAATACATCTGTGTCATCTATACGAAACAAAAACTTTCCATTATTTTTTCGACAAAACAAATGGTTTATAATAGCAATCCTTGCATTTCCAACATGCATCAACCCAGTTGGACTTGGAGCAAATCTAACCTTACAATTCACGGCAAATCTCCCACACATTCATCAGACAGTCACATTATCGCACAAATTCGTTCTTTTGCAAAAATCCCGCATGTCCGGGGATTATTTCACATATTATGCAAATAAGCTCCACAAAGGATGTTACAATATCACAAAGTTTGTTTGGAAGAAAATTATGAAAAAGACGTATATTTTGGGAACATGTTTGCTGATTGGAATGGCAAGTAGTTCTTTTGGCAGTAGCAGTTCGGAACATGCTGAGTGGAAAGAATTTGAAAACAAATTATCTAATCTTAAGTTCGTTGACGAATATCTAGATTCTGAGCCGCATGGTCCGGCTGACGTTATGTGGCGTCCGTGGAAAGATGCGTTTAAAAGAGCTGAAATAAAATACGATGGGAACAACATCAAATTCATTGTTTTGCATTACACCGCGCATCCGACCAGAGACACTGTTCCTGAAGCTTTCAAACAAAAGGGACTTAGTTCTCATTTTTTAGTGGATAGCAATGGTATTATTGTCAATTATGTCGATCCATTTATGGGGATTGCATACCATGCAGGAACTTCATCCTTCGCAGGTTATAGTCGCTTAAACTATTGGTCTGTTGGAATTGAACATACAGGTTTGGGATATACCCTCACGCCACAATGCGATGAGTATGGAAAACCTTTGGATGGGCGTTTTATCCCTGGAAGTGACTACTATTGGTATGAGTTTCCGGAAGCTCAGTTTGTGGCAAGTTGTGAACTTACGAGAGCTCTTCAAGATGGATTTAAAATTCCAGGATACAACGTTGTAACGAATGCTGATATTACGCCTGGCAGGAAATCTGATATAGGTCCTATGTGGAACTATAAGAGAGCGTACAATGAATATAACGTTGGGTATTTTCCATCAGAGACTCATCAGATAGATATGCAAAACTTCCATGAATTTACCGAAAACGATTATCTTTCATTTATTGGTTGTTTTGGATACGACATATCTGCTCCAATGCGGGCTCTTATGGTCAATGACATAGATACTTTTGACAAAGCAAAACAAGACGTCATCAAAGCGTATCAGCTTCACTATTCAACAAGTAATATTTCGGGTGAACTTGTAGAATATACAAAAACCGATATTTTAAAGCACGTCATTTCATTGGCAAAATTAGGCAAGGACGGATATGGATACTTCAATAAAGAGTTTTTGCGTTGGATCAAAAGAAACTTGAAGAAAGCATCTAAGCTTGCTGAATATGTACCAATCGATTAGCATGAAAATGTGATAGACTGAGAGAACCATTTTGAAGTGGACTGGATATGGCTATAAGACACGCTCTAAAAACGTCACGCTCTGAAGACTTTTCAGCGTGGTATCAGGAGGTGATAAGTGGAGCTGATTTAGCGGAAAATGCGGATGTACGTGGTTGTATGGTCATAAAGCCATATGGATACGCGATTTGGGAACGTATGCAACGAATTTTAGACGATAAGTTCAAAGAATTGGGACATACAAACGCGTATTTTCCGCTTTTTATACCGGTTGATTTGTTTGAACGAGAAGCAGGGCATGTTGCTGGGTTTGCTAAAGAAATGGCTATAGTTACGCACCACCGCTTAGAACAAAGGGATGGTAAGTTACTCCCGGCTGGTAAGCTGGAAACACCACTTGCAGTTCGTCCGACATCGGAGCTAATCATTGGAGAATCTATGGCAAAGTGGGCGAAATCATACAGAGATTTGCCGATTTTGCTAAATCAATGGTGCAATGTCGTCAGATGGGAAATGCGAACGCGTATGTTTTTACGCACCGCTGAGTTTCTGTGGCAAGAGGGACATACGGCGCACGAGACCGAAATTGAAGCACGTGAAGAAGCTATACAGATGCACGAAGTTTACAAGTGGTTCATTTGCGATGTGCTGAAAATGTTCGGAATACCTGGGAAAAAGCCAGAATATGACAAATTTGCAGGTGCCGTAGATACCTATACTGTGGAGGCGATGATGCAAGATGGAAAGGCATTACAGGCTGCGACTAGTCACTATCTTGGACAAAATTTTGCAAAAGCTGTTGGTATAGAGTTTCAAGGCAGAGATGGAAAATTACAATATGCGCACACAACATCTTGGGGACTATCGACGCGCATCATTGGCGGATTGATAATGAGCCATAGCGACGACGATGGGCTGAATTTACTATCGGCAATTGCTCCGTATCACATTGTGATTATTCCGATGATAAAAGACGAAAACTCAAATAAGATTATGGAATATTGCCATAAGATTAAATCTATGTTGCCAGACTCAGTTAGATGCTTCATTGATACAAAGGAATACTCGCCACAAAACAAAAAATGGGATTACGTCAGAAAAGGCGTACCGTTTATTCTGGAAATCGGTACCAAAGAAATTGAAAGTGGGAATATTTGCGTAACGAAGCGATTAACACTGGAAAAACAAAATATGTCGTTGGGGGAATTTGTCGAAGGCATTGAGAGTATGTTAATTCAACATGACGAATGCTTGCAAAAACAGAATGAAAACTTTTGCAAGAAGCGCATTTTTAAAGTAAACACATTTGCCGAGCTGAAGGAAATTTTTAAATCTGATAAAATCGGATTTGTGAAAGCAAAGTGGTCTGGAACGAGCAAAAACTTGAAATTGCTGGATGAATTGGCTGTGTCAATACGTTGTATCCCGACTGAGCAATCTGGTTCTGTCGCAAAATGCGTTTTGACTGGTGACGAAACAACAACAGACGCGATTTTTGCGAAAAGTTATTGATAATACGTGCCCGTAGCTCAGCTGGATAGAGCGTTTCCCTCCGAAGGAAAAGGTCGTTGGTTCGAATCCAATCGGGCACACCAGTGATTTTTTTTAAAAATATATTTTTTGTGATAAAAAAACAACTACTCGTAATAAATAGACAAAGTTGCAATTAGTCGATGTCGGCACGACGCTGAATTTTCAACATTCTTAAATAATAGGTAACCATAACTTGCTTCTCTCTTTTCCAATCCTATACGTCTATTTTTCGCAGATTATCTGAGAGTTACTGGAGAAATCATGCCCAATTCTCAAAAAAATTTATTCCTGTGCCATTTTTTTGTTGACCAGTTTTCCGATTTGTTATAAATATTTATATGTAAGAATTGTTTTTTATCCGAAATGGAGTTTTTAAATGATGGAAAACACATCAATCCAACCAACGTTAACGGCACAAGATGTCATGGAGTATGCCGCAGAGATAGTCTCTGCTTATGTTTCAAATCATGAGGTTTCGCAAGATGAAATTTCTGATGTATTGAAGAAAGTCTTTCAAACTGTTGCAAGCATTTTGAGAGATTCAAACAATCTTCGCAATAAACCAGCGCAAACGCCAGCTGTCCCTATCGAGGAATCAGTTCATGACGACTATATCATCTGCTTAGAAGACGGCAAAAGATTACAGATGCTAAAAAGACATTTAAACACAGAATACAATTTGACACTTGATCAATATAAAGAGAGATGGGGATTGCCTTCAGATTATCCAGTCGTTGCTCCTAATTATTCCAAGAAGCGTGCGGCAATTGCAAAAACAGCGGGATTGGGCAACACAGGCAGAAAAAAATTGAAAGTAGCCTAACTTTGAAAGAATAAGCAGTGACGAAATTCGTTGCTGCTTAAATATTTTGTTGGAGGTGAATCGATAAATCGCGAATAAATTTTAGAACGCTGTTAGTGCGTTCGTCTAAAGTTTTCCATTTTCCCAAAATGACAATCTTATTGTCACTGTGTAGTTTGAAATTTGAATTGCCGAGTAGCTGTCCAAGATAGTAGAGAAGTTCTTCTGTAAATCCACACTTGTTTTCGAAAAAAGAGAACGTAAATCCATTAGCTCCAACGTCCAATTTATCGATTCTCAATTTCAAGCATAGAAGCTTTATATTTATAAGAATTAATAAGTTTTTTATCTCACAAGGAACTCCGCCGAAACGGTCGTATAATTCGAATTCCGTAGCTTTTATCTGCTCTTCAGACGAAAGCCCTCCAATACGCCGATATATCTCTAATCGAAGCGATGAATCATTGATGTAAAATTCTGGTATCATCGCTGGAACACCTAAATTCACTTGTATATCTATTTTATTTTGTGTTTCCAAATTGTTTCCAGATTTCAACATAAGTATTGTTTCTTGAAGCATGGATTGATAAAGTTCTATTCCAACTTCTTTTATATATCCAGATTGTTCTTCTCCTAACAAGTTTCCTGCACCACGAATATCAAGATCATATGCTGATAAATTGAAACCTGACCCCAGTTTGTATAGATTTGATAACACCTCTAGACGCTTTTTAGCCGCATCGCTTAAAACTTTTGTCTCATCCAGGAGCAAATACGCGTATGCCTGCCGAACAGACCGACCAACACGTCCGCGAAGCTGATAAAGCTGAGAAAGACCAAATAAGTCAAATCGATGTATTATAATAGTATTCGCATTAGGTATATCTATTCCAGAATCTATAATATTTGTTGAAATAAGAACATCAATCTTATAGTCACAGAAATCGCGAATAGTTTCTTCGAGATTTGCTGTCTTCCCGTGCACTTTTGCGATTTTTAGATTTGGGAAAAGCCCAGAAACAAAGTTATACAATTCATCTAAGAATTCGACCCGAGGAGTTACGATGAACACTTGCCCTCCTAATTTCGTCTCTTTGTCAATAGCTTGCTTGAATGTTTCCTTGCAAAATGTGCAAATTAGCATCCTTACAGATCGCCTATTTGTCGGAGGAGTTGTAATCATGCTAAGGTCTTTAACGCCGGTCATTGCAAGCTGCAATGTGCGCGGAATCGGCGTTGCACTTAAAGTTATAAAATGCGCTTTTTCGTGATATCTTTTTAAAAATTCTTTTTGCTTAACGCCGAAATGCTGTTCTTCGTCGATAATTACAAGTCCCAAATCTGCAAATTCAATTTTCTCCGACAAAACCGCGTGTGTCGCAATTATGATTTGCGCTTTTCCTGCTTTTATATCTGCCAAATTTTTTTGAAATTGAGTTTTCGTAACAAAACGTGAAAGCTGGCATATTTCTATGTCAAAACCAGCAAAACGTTTCTTAAAATTTTTGTAATGTTGGGAAACCAGTATTGTCGTTGGAGCGAGCAACACAACTTGCTTTAGCGCTGATGCCACTATGAAAGATGCTCGTAGCGCTACTTCCGTTTTGCCAAACCCGACATCTCCGCAAATAAGTCTATCTGCAGGAATATCCCCAGTCAGGTCGCTTAAAATATCATCTATAGCTGACAATTGATCATCGGTTTCTATATATCCAAAATTTTTGCAAAACGCATCATAATTTTCCGGTATTTCATATGGAGTTACTTTGTTCATTTTTCGTTTTGCTGCAAGTTGCAACAAGTCATTAGCAATCACCAGCAGCTTCTTATACACTTTTTGCTTGCGCGTCGCCCAAGCAGTACTTCGTAAGTAATCCAGCGGGACATCTGTATTTGCGTCTCCATATCTTGAAATTAGATTTATGTTTTCAACAGGAACATACAGCTTATCATTATTTTGATATTGCAAGATGACAAAGTCGTGCGGAATTTCCGACAGTATTATATTTTGTAGTCCTTCAAAAACCCCTATCCCATATTTTTCATGAACAACGAAATCCCCCACTGATAAATGAGAATAATCTTTAAAGAAATTTTCTTTATTATGCTTTTTTCTAAATCGCAAATTTTCTCCAAAAAGCTCTTGTTCAGTGTATACAGTTAATTGGTCTGAATCGAAACCAATGTCTAATTCGGATAAAATTATATTTATCGAACCATCCACTGCTTCATCAAAATTTTTTATCTCATGTATTTTAACATCATGCAGTAAATCTTTTGCTATATTCATCGCTCCATTTGTTTTCAGCGAGAATATAGTTTTTGAAGAAGCTGTTCTTAGTATCGTTTGTAATTCACTTTCTATTCGGATATTGTATCTCTTGTTATGTTTGCCAAAATTTTTATTTTGCATATAAGGATTAAGTGAATATACCGTATACTGTCTTGTTATTTGTTCTATGACATCAGTGAAAATTTCGTGTATTGGCAAAACATTATGTGCGTCTTTATATTTGTTCTCGCATTCATTAAAAAATATTTTGTTATATTTTTCCAATTCAAAATCAAAAATAAATTTGGTATCATTGGGTAAGTAATCTAAAATATTTACCATTTCTTCATTAAAACAACTATGGAACCATTCTATTCCCGGGAAAAAATTTCCATTTACAACAGTTTCCTTTATATGGTCATCTTTAAATCGATATTTTTCCTTAAATATATGTTTACTGCGCTCATTTATTAATATCTCCGTACACTTTAGAATCGTTATTCTATCAACTCTTTTTTCTGTCATTTGTGTTGATACATTGAATTCTTTTAATGTTTCAATCTCATTTCCGATAAAGTCTATACGCACTGGGCTTGGTGCGTATGGCACAAAAACATCAATAATTCCACCCCTTACTGCAAAAGTCCCAGTATCAGCAACGATTTCAGAGCGATAATATCCAAAATTTATTAAGGTATTTATTAAATCAGAAATATTAACTTGTGTGCCTGCCTCAAGAATTATCCTCCGCTCATAGAAATCAGGAGAAGGAAGCTTGAAGTTTAAAGCAGGTATACTCGTTATTATTATGTTTACATCCTTTTGTAATATACGTTGCAAGGCTACAGACCGTGATTTATACACTTCTGTATCTGGGAAACTAGGCTCATATACATCTGAATCAAAAAATTTGAGTAGTGTCACGCTATTTCGGTACTTACTTTTCTTATATACATCGGCAACATGCTCAGCATCTGCAGCATTCGCAAATACTACAACAACGCATTCATCCTGGGGGAATTCACAAAACGGCAAATGTTCTGGAGATATTCCCTCAAATCTTGTCTCAATCACTTTTTAGATTTTTCTTTCTTGTCACTTAAATCAAGCGTTGTTGCAATCATCATCTGAAAACCGTCTCGTACTATAACAAACGGTATCGGTTTATTCTTACTTCTTGGATCTTTTTCCACTTTTTCCATTATCTCTTTAAATTGCTTCACACTTGTCACTTTCTTATTATCCGCAGAAATAAATCCGTCTCCTGCAACAAAGACAGAGCCATAGAACGAGTTATTTTTTTCTTCATCAACTTTGGTCACTATTACTTTCACATCTTGTGGATAATCTGATTTATATTGTCCCGGTTTCTCCGATACGGTTATCCCAAGGGAATCTACTGTCGCTTCCGTCGTTTTCTTATCGCCATTGCCGCTTCCCTCTTCTGCTCCAGAAATTTCTCCATCCTTCATCGCTTTCTCAAAATCGCCGACTTTCACGCTGAGTTCCACTTCTCCCCAATTTTCATTATCTTTCTGTCGCCACACTTTAACTTTGACCGATTTCCCAATTCCAGAGGTTCCGACAGCCATTTGCAGACTATAGTTCTCTGAAATCTTTTTTCCATTGAATTCTATGACTATATCCCCAACTTTTATACCAGCTTTCTCTGCAGGCCCGTTCGGCACAACCTTCGCAACATATGCACCATATACTTTCGAAGAGTCCAGCGGACTTTGATTTATCAAACCGACACTTTCAGCTTGCTTCGCTCCAACAGAATGTATCTCCGCTCCAATCCATCCGCGGTATGTCCGCTTATGTTCTATCAACTGCTCCACAGTCACTTTTGCTAAATTGGATGGTATAGCAAATCCAATACCAATATTTCCTCCGCTTGTTGAGAATATTGCGTTGTTTATCCCAATAACTTTCCCATGAACATTCAATAATGCACCGCCTGAATTTCCCATATTTATTGCGGCACTATGCTGTATGAAATTGTCGCTTAAGCTCATCGAATTTTTGCCCATTGCAATGTTTCGCCCAGTCGCCGAAACAATTCCATGCGTAACCGTACTGCCCAATCCGAATGGATTTCCGATCGCTATAACGAAATTTCCCTCATGCAATTTTGACGAATCCCCCCATTCCATAGGCACAATCTTGCTTTTGTCAATATTAAGTCCCTTTAAGTTTACTGAAAGAACAGCTATGTCGGTTCTTGCATCAACTGCATGTATCTGTGCAGGTAATTCTGTTTTGTCAGACAAAAATACAACAACTTTTTTCGCTCGTTCAACAACATGGTTATTTGTGACTATGTATACAACATCTTTATCCAATTTTATTATGAAGCCAGACCCAAGCGCATTCGCTTTTCTAACTCGCGATTTCTTTTGTGGAAAATTGAAAAAATCCTTAAATAAATCATCAAAAGGACCGCCTTTAAACATATCGGGAATATCTAGCCGTCCGCTTCCCATTTCAACAAGTTGCATAGTCGCAACATTGACAACCGAGTGCATGGCATTTTTTGCGACATTTTCAAATCCTTTTTCGAAATCAATAGCCAATCCCTCTTCTTTCGGCTCAGAGTTCGCGTCTTTAGCCGTTGGCGCTGTCGATTTTTCCTCCTCTCCTTCCGATTTCACATCTGCTTTAGTATCTTTTTCGACAATATCACCTTCTTTTGCAGCAACCGTATCGTCATCATTTATTTTGTTTGCATTCACCTGCTCAAGAACATACCCTCTGCAATGTTCCCAGGCAATCACCGTCCCCACAACAACCGTAACACAAGACACTAACTTCAAAAATTTCATCTTCTTTTCACAAAAAACCAAGCTTTCACCCTATTTAATTATACCACAAAAACAACAATAACGAAACTGAGAAGTGTCCAAGTTCACGCTATATGAGACAGAAATTGGCGTAGTTTTAAGCGAAGTGGTTTAAGTTGAGCTAATAGGAAAAGTCTCCAGAATTAAATTGTAAGTTCTAAACTTAAGAAAGGAGACTTTGATTTATGCAAATGTATTTATTGCATAAGAACATAAATACGCTATTTTCGCTTGCAATGCAAGAAAAAAGTATGTCAGATTTTGACAAACTTTGTGTAAAACAAGTGAAACGGTTTCAGTTCTAAACGTCCGAAAAATCATGCAAATGTGTTTTGCTAGACCAATAGCGCAAATTCTGCTAAATTTTTACGAGAATTAATTGAAAATGTACCTTATAAAGTTCTCTCAATTCAGGACGATGGGGGATCTGAATTTATGATAAATTTTGAGAACGTTTGCAAAGAACTGAGAATTGTTTGTTCTACCGCCTGCACGCAACCTTCCACGACCCCCCACTGGAATATGTTTCTAAGTATAACGCCGGAGACTCTTTGTGTCTTACACCTGTCTGAACTTGGATAGTCAAGGAAATTTTTTTGAACGGTCTGCGAAAAAAATATTGAATGTTAACTGTTCATTAACTTTTTTCCCATAGCATATTAGTGTAGACGAATGTTTTGAAGGCTCTAAAAATGCTATTTTTTCTGACAGTTTTGGCAAGTCCATTCTTTCCGCAAGCAGGAATGGTTATGGATAACTCCTATTTTCAAGAAACAAACGAAGAAAGCGACGACGAGGTAACTTACTTGGCGTATAACGATTCTCAAAATCCTGCCGGTAAATTTATCACAATATCACAAGATTCGTCGGATGATTCGGATGAAGAAGTAGATGACGATGAAAAAGAAGCTAGCACGGATATTGAAATTGAAAAACCGGGTCAAGATGATGAAGAAGAGGCGGAAATCCAAGAAACCAGTGCACGGCACATTACCTCAGACATGGATAAAGAATTTGGTGAAATGAGAATGATTCAACTAGCCGATTCTATTGCTGGCGATATGGGAATTATAACGAAAATCAGACTGGAGAGATAATGGCTACAAAATGTCATTTGTCGCATTTCTTCGCGAAAATGGAGTGATCAGCGATGACTTGTATGCAATCGCCCTAGCAAAACCTGATGCAGAAACGTACATATGCGACGTTCTCATCAGTGCTGGGGAACTCGATGAAGAGGAGATTGCGACATTAAAGTCGAAATTTTTCAGAGTGGAATACACAGATTTGTCGTCATTTGTTCTGATAAATGGATTCGATTACGCCTCCTTAGAGGAGTCATTGGTTATTCCATTCAGCACATCCGATAATACAGTGCAAATTGCAATAAGCTCATTAGACAATTTGGAAGCGAAGAGTAAAGTGGAGCTTAATATTGCTCTTTGTGAGAAAACGAAAAATCTTGCACCGCATTATTATATTGCTTCTAGAGAGAAAATTACACGCAAATTTAAAGAAATTAGCGATAAATCTGACACTGATATAGAAAAAATCCTCCTGAATGCAACATCAGCATCGGCATCAGATATACATATAACTCCGTTTGATAAAACATTTCAAATGATGTTTAGAATTAATGGTTTACTTAAACATTATAAAACTTTAGATATCGCAAATTTTGAGCAGATGTGTATCTCAATAAAGGTAATGGCAAAACTTGATATTTCCGAAAATCGTCGACCACAATCAGGATGTTTTCAAAAAGGCGGAATAGATTTTCGGGTATCCACTCATCCAACATTTTTTGGAGAAAACATAGTAATCAGAATTTTAAACAAAGATAAGTCAATCATTTCAATTGAAAAAATAGGTTTTTGTGAAGAACAAATAAATTATTTAAAACAAATTTGCACATTTTTAAATGGTATGATTATCTTTTGTGGGCCAACCGGCTCTGGAAAAACAACATCCATATATTCGCTAATCGAAACGATGGATAAAAAAGGCAGAAATATTATGACATTAGAGGATCCAATAGAATATAAAATCACAAATGTTAAACAAACCGAAATCGTTCCGGGAATTATTACGTTTGCTGATGGTATTCGTTCCATACTGCGCCAAGACCCGGATGTTATTTTAATTGGAGAAATTCGTGACAAGGAAACCGCGCAGATGGCAATTCGAGCATCGATGACAGGACATCTGGTTCTGACGACCGTGCACGCAAATGACAGCTTCGGAGCTATATCGAGGTTACGAGAATTCGAAATCTCGGACGCGTTAATAGCAGAAAATATCATCGCAATCATAGCTCAGCGACTGTTACGCAAGAAAGATGAAACTGGGCGTACGATAATCTCTGAACTTTTAAAAATCACGCCAGAATTAAAAGAGTGTATAAGTATTGGATACGATAGTGCAAATCTAAAGAAAAACGTAAAAAATTTTAAAAATATCACAGATGACTGCAAAGCAAAGATCCGTGAAGGAATTGTTTCACCGCAAGATGCTCGCAATGTTTTGTTAACAAATTGTGGATAAATTCTGAAAAATCCACGTCGTTTCCAGCTAAAAAAAACTGACCACATTTATGCACAAATAATTAACATGTTAACAAAGTTATCCACAGCCTGTGAATAAGTTGCAAAAACAACTAAAAAATCAAACACAGAGCTTGTGCACAGTTACGTATAAAAGATTTTTTCACGCAATTCACTGCAATAAAAACAACAAAAAATTATATACTTTTTAAGTTTTGATTAGACATTACGCGGGAGATGTTTATGAAAATTTTTTATCTGATTGTTTTCTGTTTATCATCAAAAATGAATATTAAAGAAAAAATCCAATGAACGCAGATATATACAAAATACATCCACGTTCTGCGAACGATTTTATGGTTGCTCGGTCTGCTCTCCATTAACGGCGTCTATGACTACATCAGCATTGCTTAATGCTTTGTTAGCCTCTTGTTCTGACATTGACTGAACATTATTGGCATCTAAAGCACTCACCGAGCTGGTTGCCTCAGGTACCTCGGTACCTTCTGGCGTTTTGGTTACGGTATCCGTTTCAACAGAAGGAAGAGGTGCATTTGGTGTGTCATTATCACTAAGCAAAGTTTCGTTCATCACTTCTGCACTATCGACAGCGTTAGGACTTTCTGGAATAGTTGTTACTGGTGTATTTGTCAACGTCTTAGGTGAAGGAGCAGCAGAACCTAACATCATAGGCTGTTGCTTAGGTGATTTCTGCCGTTTGGAACCTTTTTGCGGTAATTCTGGAATTTTTTCATAAACCACACCACTGTTGTCAGAACCTTGTAGTTTACGTTCTTGCCCTGGGTTTTTGGCTTTCCAAATCTCAATCGCTTTCTGCATCGCGGTCTTCAATGCAGCAACGCCGGCATCAGTGACTTTCGAATTTGATAAATGGATGCAAACCAAGTTACCCAATCCATTCGTTTCTAAAATAGCTGAAATCTTCGCAACTCCAGCATCAGTAACGGATGTGCCTGACAAATTCAAGCTATAAATAGATGGAAAATCCAAAGCATCTAAAACGGTATCATCGAGGTTTTTGTTGTCAGATAAATTCCAAATCACGACCTTTTTATCATTTTTGAACTGCGTTGCCCATTTTAAAATAAAATCAGCAGAAACACCGGTGTTCGAAAGATTGACGTATATATTCGGTGATTTTGTGCCAAACGCCTTGGTTGATACTATTTTTTGATAGTATTCCTGCATTTTTGCATCACCATTTTGAGCAAAATCTACGACGTTGCTGAAATCAATCACGATATTTTGATTTTTATCCATGTCATTAAAGGCTTGTTCAGAAGTTCGTTGAGGCTCAGCTACCTTAAAAAGCTTCAATATTGAATCCCACCAAGAACCTTTTTTCTTGTTATCTGGCGCCTGCGCACTGAGGTTAGTATTCAGAACGTTAGGTTTCGCCATTAGCTGCGAATTGCTAACTTTTGAGACATCTCCGGCAACTACTTCCGGCTCATCTCCGCTAATTGGGATATTTGAATCAGCAATTTCAGGGAGCGTCACGTCCGGAGTCGCATTCATTCCTTCCGGCGTTTCCCCAGCAGTTTCTGCGCAATTCGCAGATGCGCACAATACGCAACCTAAGAGCATCTCTGCCATTCCCATTTTCTTATCACTCATATCTCAATTCCCCTTCGCAGGCATAAAATCTTCAACTTCACAGCTTCAGTCTATGGAAATATCGTTAATTTTTCGTTAACTTCATCGAAATTTTTTGTGCACTGATGATTTAAATATCACAAGGGTTTATTATCAGCAAACACGTAATTATGCTTTATAAAAAAACAACTCACAGTTATATAGACTGTATTACAAATATCAAGCAAATGCAGGCAGAACGACATCATGTTCTGCTTTGTTTTGTTAGAATTTTTATCCTTGCTGACTGCTCTTTATGAAATCGTTTATTGCGTCACTTAATTTTTCACTGATGTACTCTACATTACTGTAGTACACTGTCATTTTCCCATCTAAAGAGTTGGGATGTTGTGTGATTACACATTCTTTTGTTTGATCTTTGAGTTTTATTTTAATATATTCTGCATCTTGATACACACTTATTATTTGAGGTATCATGTCTCTATCTTCTGTAACGTCTTTGAATACAAGGTTCAAGTAGTCTATAACGTTCTTTTTTTGTTTCTCTAACTTTTCCTTTTCTTTAAATGCTTCTTTCACTTTTTGGGCTAACACTTTTTTCAGCTTATCTTCAAATACACTAATATACTCTGTGTTATATTCTGCATATAGGTTCTCTGTTTCTTTTATTACTTCCACTTTTGTATCTCCAAACGTCATAATATCGTCAGCGCTCTTTGTATCAATCCAAACTTTTTGTTCATCGTATGCGGATACCTTCGAGTATTGACCCCTGTTTACAAGGCTTCGTAACTCATTTGCGTAACTGTTATACCACTTCCAATATCCTTCTTTGTCTTCTAGGGGTAGCTTGTTAATTATGTCTTGCTTCATTGTTTCGATAACTTCATTATACGCACAATCCTGTGCATGCTCTAGTTGCTGTTTTGCCTTCTGCGCTTTATATTCAGCGCTTGATGTATCCTTGTATCCGCAGCCTTTATAAAACGCTTTCATTTGTGCCGGCAATCCACTCATATTCATCGTTGCGTGACTGCTTGGGATAACGGTAGCCAACAACGTAGCTGTCATAAGTAACTTTAGTTTATTCATTTTCTTCTCCATCTAAAACAAAATTTCGGAAAGTTTCATACCTCCGAACACATCACCATTATACATTTTTCAGAACTCATGCGTCAAGCACAAAAATGTAATTTCGAAACTATTCTGGCAGGAGCAGAGGGAATCGAACCCCCAACCGCTGGTTTTGGAGACCGGAACTCTACCAGTTGAGCTATACTCCTATCTGTCACCCCTACAGAATATCATATTTTCACTTTCCCTTCCATAGCAAGCTTTTTATGAGAGAGTCACTTTAGCAATGTAATTAATTCATCGATAGAACCATTTATACGAAATCTGGCGAAGAGTGCCATGAAGATCGCTAGATTTTCAAGGGATCTGGTGACCACTATAAAGCGTCTGCGGAATGCTGCAAGCCAATGTCGCTGCCGTCAATTATTTCGTTCTATTGCTGAAGTGTATTTTTTAGATTTCGTCAAGTTATTTTG
>JAFSTL010000056.1 GCA_017450545.1 Alphaproteobacteria bacterium | reverse complement strand
AGAGCGCTAGATTGTGGCTCTAGAGGTCATCGGTTCGACTCCGATTATTCGCCCCATTGCGCCGATTTAGCTCAGTTGGTAGAGCAACTGATTTGTAATCAGTAGGTCGAGAGTTCGAGTCTCCCAATCGGCACCATTTTTTAGGACGATGTTATGTCTGTGATAAAAAAAAGCTTGATTGCAATTGGTATGGGTTGTTTGGTTTGCATTAATACTTATGCCTCTGAGTCATCTGAAGAAGACGACAATATTGGCGATCCCAAAGTTTCTAAACATGAAAAAATTATGGTGAGGCTAAAGGAATTAACAAAGATAGATTATGGAATTTGGGCGTATGAGAAAATTGCACCTTTAGAAAAAACACACTGGATAAAACAACCAGAACTATTCAAAAGCGCTGTGACTGTGATAGGGAAGGCGATCAGTGCATGCTATGCAAACTCTGATGAATTTGCACTTGACGAGAATGGAAAACCAAAAGATCTTATAACATTCGCCGCGAATCCGAAAGGCTATGACAGGTCTAACTGGAATGCATTTATCTGTTGGAATTTGATAAATGAGATAGATAAACTTTCTTATAAACTACGAGATATAAATATCGACAAAATATTTGGAGATATAAAGCAAAAAGCTTTGGAACATTATAAGAACGACAATATAGAAAATCTAGAGACCAAGTTAGATGAAAGTATTTTGGATATATCTGAATATAACCGCGCATTAAAGTTGAGTGAATATCTTGAAACACTATGTGGCAGAAAGATACGTGCAACGAAGGAAGATTATTGGACAATGATGCATGATAACTCGGCAAGAGGATTGAAAGACGTGACATTAGGCAAAGTACGGAAAGGAAAGATATGTATACAAGGGCAAGAAAAAGATATCAAATTAAGTTATAATGGTTATTCTTTTGACTGGACACTACAAAAAGCACATGGATTGAGCTACCCTGTGGTTGGTGAATTTTTAAATACAGATAATAAATTTTGCTTAGAATTAAAATTCGACACTGACAAAAAGGTGTGGAAAACTTCTAAAATAAGGCCATTTAAACAGATAAAGAACTTAGAAGAAAGTGAAAAAGAGCAAGTATGCAAAATTTTATACACTGACGACCAAATAAAAACAAACCGCAAACAAATAGACAGCGTAGAAAATTACATACACTCCCAGACAAAACAAGCACATCGAGAATACAAAGCAACTGCGAAAGATGCTGTAAGGCAACTTGTGGACCAAAATACTGAGTATTTCAATAACCATCATAAAAATGGGAAAAGAATCGAATTTTATGCAATGTTCGACATAAATGCTTGGAAAGATAAATCAGAAATAATACAACGCGATCTGAAGAAGATTTTAGAACCGATCGGTATCGAACTAGATGAGGACGAAGTTTTTGATGACTAAATTACACAACTGAAAAGTATCGTGGGATGTTTTGAAAACGTTCCAATGCGGTTTGCTATGACTGGGCAAGCTTGTTATTTATTTCAAATTGCGCAAAGCATGAATTATCAAGTCATTTGCTGTGATATTAGCGCCCAGTTCCGATGATATTTGTTGCAATAGTGGCAGTATTTTTGATTTTTTATACCCCAGGCTGATTAGCCCCAGCATTGCATCATTTATGGCGGAATTGCTTTGCGGCTGAACGTCTTTTATAGAAACCAAAGT
>JAFSTL010000007.1 GCA_017450545.1 Alphaproteobacteria bacterium | reverse complement strand
TGTCGTTGCGATAGTGATACAAAAAATTCTGCCACAGGAGTGCGTTTTAAGCGCTTTTGAGCATTCGTGTAGTGTTGCTCCTGTTGTCATGACATCATCAACTAAAATAACATTTTTGCTTGATAAGTTTTGTTTACCAGAATACGAGAAAGCATTTTCAAGGTTTTCAAATCTTTCCTGAGTGCTTTTTCCTTTTTGGTATTCGGTTTTTCGACTTCTCTTCAAAATTTTCAACACAGGGATTTTGGAAATTTTAGATAATTCAATGGATATGATATCTGCGGGGTTATATCCTCGTCTCAAAATTCGACTCCAATGAGATGGGACAGGAACAATATAATCTGCTTGAGCAAAAATATTCGAATAACGAGAAAACAACATTTCGCAACATGTGTTGGCAACAGTATTATCTGCATGTTTTTTAATTTTCATAATTACATATTTAGAAATTTCATCATACAGAAACAGTGCTCTTGCTTTAACAAAAGAGCGATGATACTTTTCGCAGGATTCACATAAAAGTTTGTTGTCGGCGACAGTATTATAAGAATTATCAAGCATTTTCCCACAAATTTCACAAAATGGATAAGCAATAAAAGTAATTTTAGCAAAACATTTGGGGCATAAGATTGAATCTGAACAAATTTCGTTTCCGCAAATTAAACATTTTTTCGGAAATAACCAATCAAAGATTGCATGAACAGACATTTTTGCGCACGTCTTTATGAGAACAGCAACATTGTAATAAAATTTTACTAAGAAACTCTTAATGATAAGATAGACAAGTGAAGTTTTCGAAGAGTTTGTTAATAATCTCTATAGCTTTAGTTGGGTGTGATAAATTTGTTGAAAATAAATATACTTCTTCAAAAATGAACGATGATGTCGTTCAAAAAATGATGACGCCGATTGATGATGAAGAAGAAGTGACGGAAGAGCCGGAACAGAAGCAGCAACCAGTTATTCCAGAAAATTTGAAGCAAAATGTTTCGTTAATTATAAATGAAAACGTTTCTATAACGTCTGTGCTTTGCGAAACAGCAAAAAAATTGAATATTAGTTTTCAAATGACGCCCAAAATCCATTCCAAGATGATTTTTCAGGCTCGAAAAAAGCCATTTATAGAAGTTTTGGATGCAATTTGTGATCAAGTCAATTTACGATATACTATCGAAAATGGTATAGTCAAAGTTGTTGCAGACGAGCCGTATTCTGAAGTATATGATATCCAATTTCTTAATCTTTCTCGTGATAGTGAAAATAAGATATCAATAGAAACAGAAATATCGACATCTGAAAAAGATAAAAAAAAGAAGACTGAGGCAGGTGACAGTAATGTTGTTGTGAAGGCAAAGAGCGATTTCTGGGAAGAGTTGAATAATGCTTTAGATGTTATGCTGCAATCTAATAAGGAAAATGGATTTAGATATTCTGTCAATAAGCAATCGGGAATTGTGACAGTATTTGCTAATTCGAAATTTCAACGTAGTGTTAAAGAATATATCGAGAAAGTTAAAGCGTCCGTCATGAGCCAAGTTTTGATTGAGGCAAAGATAATCGAGGTGACATTGAAAAATGAATACAGGCGGGGTATAGATTGGGGCATTCTGGGCTCTAGGTTAAGTGTTACAGGTTCGCTTGGCGCAAATTCTGCTAATGGCCTTGGTTCTTTGGCAAGTGGCGGAGTTGTGAGCTTTAAAACATCTAGATTGAATGCTCATAACAAAAACGATATAGGTGCTGTTTTAATGCTTCTGGAGGAATTTGGATCAACCAGGACTATATCTAATCCAAGAATTACAGCGATGAATAATCAAGCTGCAGTTTTGAAAGTTGCACAAAATCACGTATATTTTAAATTAAACTATGATAAAACATACGCATCATCAACTAGTGACAGAATGGACGTCTCTGTTTCTAGCGATATACAAACGGTTCCAATAGGATTGGTTATGTTTGTTCAACCATCGATCGATATGAGTAATAATACAATAACTTTGTTTTTGCGCCCAACTTTAACGCGACTTTCAACGCACGTCAGTGATCCTGCTGTTGATATAGCTATGAAAGCTTCTGGTAGTAATAAGTCTGAATATGAACAATCCAAAATTCCTGTAACTGAAGTTCGTGAAGTTGCCTCGGTCTTGAAGTTAGAAGATGGCGAAATAGCAGTGCTTGGCGGTTTTATGGAGTCTCGTTCATCAAAAAATAAGACAGGTCTGCCCGGGCTCAGGGACAAACCGATAATTGGAGAAGCCGTGTCATCCCATGGTATGGGAGATGAGATAATTGAGCTGGTTATTTTGATAAAAGTTAAGTTAGCAAATAAAAAGCGACATCAAAAAGCCGCAGATATCAGACTTCAACGTTTCGTCGTGGATCCAAGACCTTTTTGATGCTAGAATTAAACTAGTAGCTGTGATTGTGGTTTGTCTGTGCCTGAATTGACTTTTGAACAAGCAGTTGTTGAGCTGGAAGGGATTATAAAAAAGCTTGAGGAGGGACGTATGTCTTTGGAAGATGCCGTAAAAGCATTTGAACGCGGAACCGAGCTGAAGAAAATCTGTGAAGAGAAACTAAAAAATGCTCAGCTCAAAATAGATATGCTGTGTGAGCAAAATAAATAGTTTTGAATATAACGTATCTATACGACATAGCAATATAGTGTTTTATTTAAATAACTCAGGCATATATCGTTTTGTCGCGATGAGAACATCTCGAGCCAGCGGCGCTGCCGTTTGCGCCCCTCCTCCGCCGTGTTCAACCAAAACAGAAATCACCACTTTAGGATTATCTACAGGCGCATATCCAACAAATACTGCATGTTCTTTTTTACAATAATCATTCGAAGTGGTTTTGCCAGCTCGACGCTGCGTCTCGGTTATGTGAAAAACCTGTGAGCTACCGGTTTTCCCGCCAAACATAAATTCGTCATCATCAATAGCGGAATTATGCGCCGTCCCATACCATGTGTTTACCACAGCATTCATTCCATCAAATATAAGTTGTATGTGGCGAGAGTCATACTTTAAATGCGAAAAATCTCGTTGCTTACAAGCTTTATTCATATGCGGTGTAATTCGCTTTTGTCCATTAACTAACATAGCCATCATTTGTGCCAGTTGCAATGGTGTTGCCAAAACAAATCCTTGACCAATAGCCATGTTTAAGGTGTCGCCAGTTGTCCACGTTCGATGCTTTTTTGACTTTTTCCACGACTTCGTTGGGATAAGTCCGGGCTTCTCGTTTGGCATATCTATTCCAGTTATGGCGCCCAGTCCGAAATCACGAGCAACTTCCGCAATTTCATCAGGAGAAAGCATTTTGGCAATGTTATAGAAATAAACATCACACGACTTAGCTATAGCGTCTTCCAAGTTAATCAAACCGTGCCCTCCGCTTTTCCATTTCCAGCAATGAAATTTACGTTTTCCGAGATTGTAACAACCTGTGCAATTAAAGCGAGTATTTTTATCAATAATCCCTTTTTTCAAAGCCGCTAACGCGGTTATCATTTTAAAAACAGATCCAGGCGGATATTGTCCACTTATGACCTTATTAATCATTGGATTATAGGGATTTTCATATATCTGTTGTAACTCCTCTTTAGCTATTCTTCGTTTGAATATATTTATATCATAACCAGGATAGGAGACCATAGCAAGAACTGCACCAGTATCAACATCAATAACAACGCAAGATGCACTCTCATGTTGTTTTAATAGTTGATAAACTTCGAGTTGTAAATCGAGATTTATTGTCAATTCAACATCTTTTCCCGGCACCGCATCTATTTCATTTATATTCCGAACAAATTGTCTGCGTGAATTTACTTCAATATGTTTTATCCCAGATTTCCCGAATAGCTCGTCGTTATATTGTTTTTCTATGCAAGTTTTTCCTATCCTCGCGGTTGGGACGGATAGAGCACGATTATCGCTGTTGGCAAGGTCATCATACGTCGGAGCACCGGTGTAGCCAATGGTATGTGAACATTCCACTGGAAACATGTATTGTCGAGTTGTGTGTCGTTCTATAACTATTCCAGGAATTTTGGAGGAGGTTATATAGTATTGCGACAATTCTCGCCAGCTTAAATCATCTTGTAATAAGATATACCTATTGATATTCGTTACTATGCTTGGTAAATTATTTAACCTATTTATAACATCATCTTTTAAGTCATGATTTGCAATTAAATATGATATTGTTTCAGAACGTTTCTCCTTGGAAATTTCGCACAGGTCCAGAACGACCGAGTATGTTCTCTGGTTCGTCGCCAACACTTTTCCTGCTGCGTCCAGTATCCTGCCGCGACAGGGCAAAATTTGCCTTGTAACAATACGATTGCGGTCAGATAAAAGGGTATACTTAGATGATTGATATATTTGCAGATACGCCAATCTTGCAACTACAAGCAAACCTAGTCCCAGTTGCATCAACGAAAATAATGCAATTCGCGAGATAAAAACACGCCTGTCTTCCCTTCTATTACTCATGAATTATGGCTGTTTCAATCCTATGAAACTCTGTTTAGATCCAATTTCCAAGCGGAAGTGTTAAGCATCTCCGTTGCTGTGCGAGACTCGATCTTCGCTTCTTTTGTGCGTTTCACAGAGACATGTTTCTTTGTTGATTTGCTCGCTTTCTTTTCCTTTTTATTCTTTTGCTTAATTTTCTTTTCCTTGCTTATTTTTGTCTCATCTTTTTTATCGTCATCCCATATGTCTAAAAATTGTTTTAGGATATTTGGATCAGATAAATTTATTTTTGCAACTCCAGCGGAACCAACGCCACGAAAATATTCCTTTGCTTGTTTCACAGCTATGAAAACCGGCAGTCCTGAAACACCGGCTTTCGACAGGGCAACTCTATCGCCTAGCAAAACAATTTCTACGTTCGTTGATGGAGTTATTCCCCAAGAATTTAATCCACTTATTGTTGTGTTATAATCCTGTATCGTTGGATCGTGCCAGTTCTTTAACTTTTCTACGGACGGTACACATATTAGTATGACCTTTACACCTTTTTCTGTTATTTTGCTTATGTCCTTTGCAAAACCTGTCAAAAATTTGTGACAATGTGGGCACCAATCGCCAAAGAAAATTACCACTGTTTTTTGCAAATCGTCATAACTTATGTTTCGCTTTACCAAATTCCCATTTTCGTTATAAAAAACTGACATTGAAAAATCGTTTCCCTGCTTTGCATAGTATCCGAGAAAGATATTGTTTGATTTTCCTTCAGCCGTTTGAGAAACAACTTGTATGTTATCTCCAGTTATTCCGGTATTTCCTGGTTGTTCGGTATGCACAGCCTCACCTGCATTTGCTGGATAAACCTGAACTTGGTTACCCTGTTGCATTGCGTTTAAGGATGACAACAATAAAGGAAAAATTACAAACTTTTTATTACTCATGCCAATTCTCATATCATCGCACTCAAACTCTGGCGCGCCCGGAAAGATTCGAACTCTCAGCCTTCAGATCCGTAGTCTGACGCTCTATCCAGTTGAGCTACGGGCGCCCTTGCCCGCATTATTTCACATCTCCTATTCCAGATGCAACAATTTTTTTTGCCCACGATTTTCAATTTTTAGTTGATATGGTAGATAAAATCTACTATGATGAGAATTGAGTAGATAAATACAACCAATAGTGACAATAAAAAATTTCTCGAAAAATTTACAATCCGTGGTGGTATAGATAAGGAAGAAGAGAAGCTTATGAGTGGAAATTATGGACAGTTACCTGATGGTGATAGTGTAAGTCGCTTAAAGCCAGTTGATAAGTTTATAGGTATGCAGCTCCGACGCGAAAGAAAGAAGCGTCGTATGAGTTTGGCTGATGCTTCCGAGTTTTTGGGAGTTTCTTATCAACAGCTTCAAAAGTATGAGCAGGCGAGAAGCCGAGTGGCAGTTTCAACTTTGTGTAAACTATCGGAGCTCTATGAGTTTGGAATGAGCCGTTTTTTCGAAGAGGTTGAGCGAGAGGTTAATTTATTTGAGAAGAAGCGAGAAGGCGGGAGCGACTTTGTAGAAGACGCACGCACAAGCGTGCTTGTTGTTGAGTCTAATCCAGCGGATGAGATTATGATTCAAGAGGCCTTGCGTTGTGCCTGTGATTTTTTAAATGTTTTATGCGTACATGATGGTTGCCAAGTCTTAGACGTGCTCAAGTATAAAACGTTGTGTCCAGATTTTCCAAAACCAGCCGTAGTTTTTCTTGATATGTATATCCCCAAGATGGATGGGGTTGCCGTGCTGAAGGAATTAAAGAGAGATGAATCAACTAAAGGTATACCTGTAGTTGTGCTATCAGATAACGTAAGTTCTGATCTAGCTACGAAGATGTATAAGCTTGGAGCTGCGGGATACATTGCAAAAACGACGGATCGCTCTTCATTTAATGAGATTGTATCGAACTGCATAAAATACTGGACGAAAACAGTTGTGGTTCCAAAAACAAGGTTTTTGAGCAGTGCGAAATAGCCAGAAGCGGCAAAATCTAACTAGCTCCAATATTGGAGCTGAATTCATTCTTTGTTGCACTTTTTCGCATTGGGTTAAATGTATCCCCAAGAAAAATTTCTTGAGGGGATTCCTCTCAAGCTTTATAGGAGAAAAATTGTCAGACAATAAATGAGTATCAGTTCAAGCAAGAGGTATATCGAAATTAAATTATATTTATCTGATATATATTCAACCAATCCTTCCCCTTTAAATCCGCATTCATAGGCAACATCAGAAGTTTTCTTATAGTTGCGCCTGTTAAGCAATGAACATAACTTTGAACCTAACAAAGCTCCAAGCGAAAATGTTCCGGCGATCAGTATAGTTATCAACTCTTTTGTATATTCCTCCACTTAGCGTTTTTTTCTAAAGCACGCAGGAATATCCAGCTCCTCTGTATTTTCCACCTTGGGAGCATAATTCCTTAAATCAGAAATATCTTCCGTTTTTTCCAGTCGTCGCGTTTCCGCAGTGCGTCTTCGTGCTTTCGTAAAGCGGTCAAAAAACGAACCAGGTCGCCGTTTGTCTTCCGGTTCATTGAGACCAGGGTAACCGTTGTTATATCTTCCTTCGTTTTTCTCTATCTCATTTTCTATTGGTGTTCCATCGTGCTGTTGTGTTTCTGTCATCAGATTATCATCTGTAGTTGCATTGTACTGTTGACTGCCTGCCTCTTTTGTCTTGTCATTTATAATGCCCACAGTTTCCCGATTCTTAAATGGATTATCTGCCACTGACCCTATCCCTGTAGCCACAACCGAAACGCGTATCTTGCCATTTAATCTATCATCGAATGTTGACCCAAAAATTATATTCGCATCAGAATCAACTTCCTCTCTAATGCGATTGGCTGCCTCATCAACTTCGTATAACGTCATATCGGTTCCGCCTGTGATGTTTATCAATATGCCTCGTGCCCCTTGCAGAGAAATATCGTCTAGCAGTGGATTTGATATAGCGGCTTCGGCTGCATCAAGCGCTCGTCGTTCACCTTCCGATTCGCCCGTGCCCATCATAGCCTTCCCCATTTCGCTCATTACTGCACGTATATCCGCAAAATCGAGATTTATAAGCCCAGGCATAATCATAAGGTCAGTAACGCCTCTAACGCCTGAATAAAGAACATTATCTGCCATTTTAAATGCTTCTGCAAACGTTGTCCCTTCATTAGCCAATCTAAACAAATTTTGATTTGGAATTACAAGTAATGTATCAACGTATTGTTGCAAAGCTTCTATTCCTTTATCCGCAGACTTTGATCTATGCGAACCTTCGAACAAAAACGGTTTAGTTATAACCCCAACTGTCAAAATTCCTGCATCTTTCGCGATTTTAGCGATTACAGGCGCAGCGCCAGTTCCGGTTCCTCCCCCCATTCCGGCGGTTATGAAAACCATGTTCGCACCTTTTATGTATTTCAAAATATCATCTGCAGATTCTTCTGCTGCAGCTTTTCCTACTTCTGGATTTGAACCTGCTCCGAGCCCCTGAGTTACCGATAAACCAAGCTGTAAACGCTGCCCCTCTTCCGCAGATGACTGCTTTAAAGCTTGTGCATCCGTGTTCGCGACAAGGAACGTCACCCCCTCCAAATTAGCTCGTATCATGTTATTGACAGCATTTCCGCCGGCTCCTCCAACACCAATTACAACAATCTTCGGGCCAAGAACCGTCCCATCTCTTTGCTCTGCCATCTTTTATCCAAAATTCACATAGATATAAAACAGTGTATACAAAAAGCTATTCGCGCGCAAGAAGCTATGTTGGTCGTTCTGGCTTTTCTGCAGAATTAATATCTTCGAATCATTTTTTTGTCCTTTTAGTGTATTTCATACTGAAAAATTTGGAGATTCCTGACATGCTATCGACTAGAAAATTCTTTGATAAACTGCAAAAAGGCGAAACTTATATCCGGTGCTAAATTTTTGCTTCGATGCGACTTGGCATGGTATAATCCGTGGTGTCGTTAATTTTATGGTTGTATGATGAATTTATTTTGGTTATGTTGTATTGGATACTTTATTGGCTCAATTCCAACTGGTTTTTTGTTAATGAAGTTTTGTAAACAAATTGATGTGAGAGACCTCGGATCGCATAGCACAGGGGCGACGAACATTTTAAGGAGTGGGGGCAAAACATTAGCCATGTGGACTTTGCTCGGAGATGTCTTGAAAGGGGCACTGTTTGTTTTAATTGCAAAAGCATTTTCGGACGATTGCTGGTATCTTTCCGCTGTTTTTTGTTGCCAGATAGGACATGTGTACCCGATTTGGTTGGGATTTAAAGGCGGGAAAGGAGTTGCGACATCTGCCGGCATTTTTCTGGTTCTTTCTCCTCTATTTGCTTCAATATCCATTTCAATATGGTTTATATTAGCAAAGTTTGTAAAAATATCATCAATAGCGTCAATTGCATTGGCAACATCATTTACTGCGCTTTGTTCGTATGGATACTTTTTTAAAGATACCGAGTTCGCTGTTTTTATTTTCTCAGTAATAACATTTTGTTTTTTGATGTTAACGCATATTGATAACATAAAGCGCATTATACATCACAGTGAAAAAATTGTTACTTTGAATAAAGAATAGTAATACGCAATTGCATTAAATTGCAAAAAATATTAAACTCAGACGTTGGATTTTATTGGGCTTTGCATAAATGAGAATTGCGACTTGGAATGTTAATTCGGTGAGAGCTCGCATCGAGCATTTAGCAGAATTTCTTAAAAGTAATGAGATTGATGTCATATTGCTTCAAGAATTGAAATGTGTAACGGAAGCGTTTCCGCGGGGATATTTTGAGGATTTGGGTTATAACAGTTTGATTTACGGGCAAAAAAGCTATAATGGCGTAGCAATTTTGTCACGATATCGAATCGAATGCTTACATATGGGCAATGAAGTTTTTGTAGACGATCGGCAAGCGAGATATGTTGAGGCGCTGATAAATGGGTATATTGTTGCATCTGTATATGTTCCAAATGGGCAAGATGTCGAATTACCAGCGTATGGGTATAAATTAAATTTTTTGCAAATTTTGACAAGTCATATCAAAAGAACATCGCAAAATGAAAAATTTATCATTGGTGGAGACTTTAATATAGCGCGGACTGATGCAGATGTATATAATCCAAAAGCATGGAAAGGAAAAGTTTGCTGTACGGAACGAGAGCGCGAATTATTCGAAGATTTGATAAATATTGGATTGAGGGATACTATACGTGAGTTTGCAAAATCGGAGGATGAACCAATTTATACTTGGTGGGACTATCGGCGTTTTGCTTTTACGAAGAATTACGGGCTACGTCTGGATTACGTATTAGCAACGCCGAATGTTGAAGTTAAGAGCTGCTTTATTGATAAAAGTGTTAGAGGCAAAGCGCGCCCGTCAGACCATGCCCCAGTTATAGTAAATGTAGAATGATTTTAGATAGAATATCAAAACCTTCTGATTTGAAAAACTTAAGTATCGCCCAATTAACCGAACTTTGTGCTGAATTACGTTCCGAAATCATTAGGATAACTGAGAAAAACGGTGGACATTTGGGCTCGAATTTGGGAGCAATAGAGCTTATCGTTGCAATACATTATGTTTTTGACATAGAGAGCGACCGACTTATATTCGACGTCGGCCACCAGGCGTATGCTCACAAGTTATTAACCGGACGTCGCGAGATGATGGAAAATTTGCGCACCGAGCACGGAGCCTCTGGGTTTCCTGATCCAGTAGAAAGCGAATATGACTATTTCATTGCAGGGCATGCTTCGACATCCATAAGTGCAGCACTTGGGATGGCTAAAGCACGTGATTTGGATGGCGGAGACTACAAAGTGATTTCGTTTTTAGGTGACGGATCGCTGAGTGGCGGAATGGTATATGAGGCTATGAATAATGTTGCCGGAACAAAAAACTTCATCGTCATACTAAACGATAACCAAATGTCTATTTCTGAATCTGTCGGTGCTATGAAGCTATACTTAGCAAAACTTCTTGCATCTCGAGGAGGGTTATCTGTACGTCGGCTGATAAGTAAATCCCTGACATTTTTGCCGAAAAAGGTTTCACGAAAAATTGAAGACTGCATTAAAGCACTCATACAAGGCAATAACATATTTGAGGAATTTGGTTTCCAATATGTTGGCGTACTCGATGGGCATGATTTGGCAAAACTCATAAAAATTTTCACAAACATTCGGGATGTAGCCACGTATAAGCCAGTTTTAATTCACGCAATTACTCAAAAAGGAAAAGGATACGCCGAAGCAGAACGTGATGAGACTAGGATGCATGGTATTGACAAATCAAAAAAATATAAATATTCAGATGTTTTTGGAAAAACCATTGCCCAATTAGCTGAACATGATGAAAAAATCGTATGCATAACTGCTGCTATGAAAACGGGGACCGGGCTTTCGGAGTTTTCTGAAAAATTTCCTGATAGGTTTTTCGATGTTGGAATCGCCGAAGAGCATGCAGTAACTTTTGCAGCAGGCTTGGCAAAACAAGGATATAAGCCGTTTGTTTGCATATACTCAACATTTTTGCAACGTGCGTTTGACCAAATTTACCACGATGTCGTTCTGCAGAATTTGCCAGTACGATTTATCATCGACAAAGCAGGATTTCCGGGTGCTGACGGGAAAACACACGCGGGACTTTACGACGTCTCGATGCTACAGAATTTTCCGCAATTTATCATTATGGCTCCTTCTGGTAAAACAGAGCTAGAGCATATGGTAAAGTTCGCATCTTGTGATGATGATGCCCCAATAGCCATAAGGTTTCCAAAAGCTGAAGCTCACGACATTTGTCCAACGTTTGAATTCTCTTTAAAAAGCCGAGTTATTGCAGAAGGGCATACGACACTTATAATTTCAGTTGGTGATATGCTAAAAACTATTTTTGATGCAGTTGCTATTTCTGGTAAACAGCCCACTATAATCGATACCCGATTTATTCAGCCATTAGACTTCGAAACGTTTTATAAATATGCGAAAAACCATGAAAAAATCATATTTATTTCGGAAGATGTATGGAGCGGATCCGCAAGTCTTATCACAGAACGTTTAATTTTTGATAAACAGCAGGATTTGTACGGTAAGATACAGTTCATTTGCGCGGATAAAATCTCTCCACTCCATTGCGCCCGGATGATACAGCTAAAAAATACAGGTCTTTCTGCTGAAGATATAGCCCGCCAATTGTGAAACCGGGGTCAGTATGTTTGCAATTTATTTGCCCAATAGTTTATTATTTAAACAAACGATATATATGCGACCGAGCCTGATTTGCGAAGTAATACAAAATTTAACATTAGGACTATAGTTTATATCAATGGAATTGTTATTTGTTGCTTAGGCGGAATGATGACCATACCGATGGTATACGATTTTTCGGTTAACTTTGGCAGATGTTTTTCCATTTTTGCGCCGGCAATTTTGGCAAGCATTTTTCTTGGCGGGCTCATGATTTTGTCATGTCGCACCAATGAAAAGCTTAGTCTGCCCAAAAACGATCTTTTTTTCTTAGTCGTTTCAATGTGGATTTGTACGGCAATCGTGTGCGCCTTTCCCTTCTATGTTTATCCTAGCATTAAGCTAAAATTCATGTCTGCTTTATTTGAGGCAGTTTCGGGCATAACGACAACTGGAGCAACAGTATATCAAAATGTTGAAATATTGCCTAAAGCACTAAACTTGTGGCGGTTTATACTTCACTTCATTGGCGGAGTTGGAATAGTCGCTATCGGAATTGTTGTTCTGCCAATTATGAGAATTGGAGGAATGCAACTATTTCAAACAGAAAATTCCGATAAATCGCAAAAATTTTTTCCAAGAGCGTCTCAAACAATTCGGTTTTTTATAGGTTTATACCTGTTGCTTATAGGAATTTTTGTAATGTGTTTTAGATTTGCCGGGATGACTTTGTTTGACGCTGTTTGCCATGGAATTTCTGTGATATCAACAGGCGGATTTTCAACAAAGAATGCAGGATTAGATTTTTTCCAAAGCAACAATATAAAGATAATCGCATCGATTGGAATGTTGATCGGTGGATTCACATTTTTAGAAATAGCTAAATGTTTTCAAAATGGTGTTAAGACATTTTTATTAAATAAACAGACTGCTGGATATTTAAAACTAATCGCTGTATTCGTTTTTCTTCCAATCATTATTGCAATGATTATCGATAGCGAGCAAGTTTCTTTCCATGAAATAGCCTCACATATATTTACGACAATATCAGCTATTACAACAACCGGACTTGATTTCGCTAATAATTTTATGCCGTCAAATTTGCTTTTGATTATATTAGCAATCGTTGGCGGTTGTTCAGGCTCAACGACAGGAGGTATAAAGATTTTTAGAATACAAATATTGTCAACAATTTTAAAGATTTATGTAAAAAAGTTGCTTTACCCTTATGATGTGAGTGTACCAAAATATCAGCAGCAACGAGTATCAAATGACTTGACGAACTCTGTTATTTCTTATATTGTTTCTTTGGTTCTAACTTTTTTGATTAGCTCTTTTCTGTTAGAGCTATACCTAAAAATCGGCATCGCAGAAGTTTTGTACATTGTGTCTGCTTGTTTATTTAATTGGGGAACTGTAATTAGCGATGCTCAACTACCCTCAATTGCAAAGCTTATTCTTTCCATCGATATGATTGCTGGACGACTAGAAGTCGTCCCACTTTTCGCTATTTTTCACCGACTCTTCAGAAAATGATATTCGAGACAGCTATGATTCTTTGACCACGTATATTGTCCCCTTTAGGTCGCTTTGTGCTTGCTCATTTGGTTCGCAATCTAGAAACAATAAAGCAAGTGATTTATACACCTTTTTCCTCGTTTCATTTCCTACCATTGTCGGTATATGCATTAGCGTAGGATATGCGGTTATTAAATTGTTTATACCATTTTCTTCGGCTATTCTGAAACGTATCAATGTTGTCTGTGTTAATTTATCGATACCATTTGTAGACGCCATATAAGTTGCTAATTTTTGTTGCACATCCGCAGAAAATTCAATATCAATATCTATTAAATGAACGTCTTTGCCGTATTCTGTTGATTTCTTTAGCTGCACATTGTTTATATTGTATGATCTATCCGCATCAATTACTGCATTGTATAGTGTATTGTAAAAATCAACAACTGTTTTTCCTTTGGGTAATAGAAAATATGATTTTTCTGGTATTATCGGAATTTTATCACCTTCATGGTAAACATGCTTATGATCTTGTATATGTGTAATAAAATCAGCCATTTGTCCGTAATTTTTTACCAAAATATTGTCCTCTTTATTTAACTTTAATAGCTTCGAATATATCTCACCTGGTGATTGATCCACATGCGTCAAAGTGTCCATCATAAGGGCTTTTGCCGTACTGTTTCGTATTTCTATTTTCATGCTTTGAGAAGTTTTATCATTCCTTTGAAAACATGTGAGAAAATCATTGATTAATGATATCCTTTTTACTGGCTTTTTATTTATCATAAATTCATCTTTATATTTTTCTGCCGGTTTGTTCGCGTTATAGACCATCATAAGTCGCGCTCTTATATCGGATACTTCCTTTAAAAACGCCATAATGTCAAAATTTGCAGGAGATTCTGCCAAATACCTTGCATGTAGAAAATACATCGTATAAAACAGGGCTTCCATATCTTGCTTAAATTTTCTTGGGTTGTAATTAAATTGTAATTGTTTTGAATAGCTGCAAATTGTCATGACTTTGCAAAGAAGGTCAGGAAACTTTGTTGGTTCTGTTCTGAATATTTGTAAAATGTTTTCTTTCCAAGGTTTAAATGACGAAAGACTACTTAAAGCAATCCAAAAATTTGAGTTATTCAAATTTTGTAATGTTGACCTAAATAAACTTGTCATATATTGCAAAGATATTTTTTGTTCTTTTGCGTCTCTATAAACAACAAAATAATTTGGAAAAGGCAACTTTTGGAAAAGACGATTTTTTTGATCAATTTGCGGCTTACTAAGTGCTGCTTTGAATAATTCTCTTAAAAACGTTTCTTGCTCCTCTTTTAATGCCGCAAGTGGCAATCTTAAAATTGCGTTTGGGCTTTTTTCATTTATGGCACTGTTGCAACAAAACATAATTCCATTTATGATACTTATTGGTTGTAAATACTTTGTGCCTTTTTCTTTATGTATCACCAAAATTTCAGCATTGTCGTTTATATTTAAAATCTTATCTGGGGTTATTTTAATTTCCCCGGATTTAAACAATGTATTGAATTGATTCCTATCAATTATTATAGGTTTTTTTTGCGTGGTTTGAGCTGCTTGTACTGTATTCATGCCTAGAATTGCTACTACTAGAAGTAAATATAATCTTTTCATCTGAAAATTCCTTTGTAATCACTCTTCTGTAATATATTACATCACGAAATGATGGTGTGGCGCAACTTTATGATAACCATATACAGATTTGTCGCATATGAGGCAGAAATCTGCTCGATAGCGCTCATTGCCCGAAGATATATCGTCGTATTTGCGGATTATTGCTTTTTTTTAATGCAGTTCTAAGATGCTCGAATTGCTTTACAAGTTTATTAACAGCAGAGACTTCCTGTCCACAACCTGCTGCAATACGTCTTCTGCGGGAGGCGTTGAGGATTTTTGGATCACGCTTTTCGGCAATTGTCATCGAGCGGATGATAGCTATCTGATGATCGATTGCTTTATCCGCGTTGTAATACGTATTCAGGTGATTTCTTAGCTTTTTTATGACTGGCAGATATTTCATAAGTCCGCCCATTCCTCCTAATTTCTTTAGTTGAGTTAAATACCCTTCCATATCGCACAAATCAAACATACCTCTCTTTATTTGGGGAAGCTCCATTTCATTCGCTTTTTCGAGAAATGTCATTATATCGCCCTGGTCAAGTATTTTGGAGGCAATACGTTCAGGATAAAATTGCTCTATATCGTTTATTTTTTCACCATTACAAATAAATTTCACTTGGCAATTTGTGACATATTTTGCAGATATGATAGCTCCTCCTCTGGCATCTCCATCCGCTCGCGTCAAAACTAACCCAGTGAGAGTCACGGTTTCATTGAACGATTTTGCAGTATTGACGGCGTCTTGTCCCATCATACTATCGATGACTAAAAAAGTTTCACTCGGCGATATTAGTGCTTTTAAATCAGCTATTTCTCGCATCATTTTTTCATCAATGCTGCTGCGCCCGGCTGTATCATATATTATAATGTCGTATTTGTTCTGCGTATTTAAGGCCTTGCGAGCAATTTCTATTGGAGTATCCTTCTGTTCAAAATTCTCGAAAAAGTCTATATCATTTTTATTCGCCAGTTTGCGCAACTGCTCAATAGCTGCCGGACGATAAGTATCCAACGAGACCAGTAAAACTTTTCTGTTGTACTTGCTCTGCAACAAATTCGCTAACTTTGCGCTCGATGTCGTCTTGCCAGCCCCCTGCAATCCCAGCATCAAAATTTTGCCGCGCTTTATATTGCTGATTTCCCCAGAGTCGCCCAGCAGAGCCACTAATTCGTTATATACATTCTGCATGACAGTTTGTGCTGGCGTCATGCTATTTAAGACTTGCTTTCCCAGCAATTTTTCTTTCAATTTTGCAGAAAAGTCCTTCACGACAGGCAAGGCAACGTCTGCCTCTAAAAGCGATATCCTGAGCTCTCTAACGGTTGTATCTATTATGTCTTCAGTCAGTATTCCTCTATTGTTTATTTTGTCGATAATCTCTCTAAACTTATCTCGGAGATTTCCAAACATTCTATTTCTTCTCTATCTATATCGCCTGAGCCATTTTATCACAATTATCAGTGACAGCTGAATGGTCGCTAATTCCAATAACTTGTTATTTTTTTCTACAAAGCTGTGTTACAATACACTGCATATTGGATGCTTGTTGTGATTATGAAATTAAAAGCTCTGGTTGTTGCAGTATTTGTTATTTTAACAACACTGTGTGTGGCAAAGATCGAACGCACGGAAGCGATGCTTGATTGCCTGGATTTTGAAATTCGTGGGATATATCTTGGGGCATCGAATGAAATAATGCAAAAATTGAAAAAAGCGAAAAACTTAAATGTTAATGCCGTTGTGATAGATATACGAAATGATTATGGAGAGGTAACGTGCAATCTTAATACCCCGAAAATACGGTATGTGCCGTACATCAGAAATATAAAACAACTGTTAATAGATTTGAAAAAAATGGGAATTTATACTATTGCAAGAATTGTTACTTTCAGGACAAAAACTCCGAATAGCGACACTCTAGCAATAAAAAATATGGATGGTTCTGTGTATACGGATGAAGAGAAAATGAACTGGTTAAATCCTTATAACAATAAAACATGGGAATATTTAGCTCAAATTGTTGAGGCTGCAGCAATGATTGGTTTTGATGAGATACAATTTGATTACATACGGCTTCCGCAGTATAAATCGCTGGAAACAACAGATATAAAGCACGATATGCAGAGAAAAACGAAAGAAGATATTGTAAATGACTTTTTGGATTTCATAATTCCGAAATTAAGGTCATTAAATGTAAAAGTTTCTGTTGATGTTTTTGGATGCACAATTCCTGAATCATTGAATGAGAAAAGTTGCTGGAGTTCTCGAAATATCGGACAAAATTACGTTGCAATTTCCAAAAAAGTTGATTATATTTGTCCGATGATTTATCCGTCACATTGGCCACCAAGGTCTATGGGGGTAAGATTTCCTGACCTAGATCCTGGAAAGATAGTCAAACAAGCTATGTCATACTCGAACAAAGCTCTTTCTTCAGATACAACAAAAGCGCGTCCATGGCTCCAGGCATTCACTGCAACGTGGCTGAAAAAAGGATATTGGCGCGAATATAAGCTGAAACAGATGCAAGAGCAAGTGAATGCACTGCGAGAACTTGGTTTAAAACAGTTTTGTTTCTGGAATCCAGCTGCGAGGTATAAGTTTTAGCGAATACTTCAAGGACTTTGTTTTGCGTGGATCATGAAAAAACTTGCGCAAGTGAAGAAGACTTGATAGACTGGAAGCAGAGGGTATGTAAAAGATTTTGCTAGGAGATAGGATACATGAATAATACATATAATAAACAAAAAGTGTTCTGGATGCTATATCTAAGTTATGCTGTATTATCTGTGTTTTTACAAAATAGTGTGGCTTCGGATAGAATGAATTCGGCAAAGCTGGAACGTGAGCGTCTTTTGTGGATGGCTAGGCAAAGAGAAGAAGCACACCAGCGAAAGATAAGCGTGTCGGATGCTGTAAATTTATGTAATCAAATCTCTTGGAGGCTAACCGCGAACAATAAAATCGTTGATGCAAAGGAAGGTAGTTGGATTACCGATGAATATTACAGCGATTCAATACGTAATGTTATTGGCAAAGCAATTGCAGATTGTGTAACTGGACGAAACGAATTTGAAAGAAAGCAAGCAGAACAAACCATAACATTCAATGTAGACCCAAGAAAGCAATCATATACAGCCGCAAACTGGAACGCAGTCGTATTGTGGAACTTAATACATGTTTATAACTGGGAGTACAAAGCGAATGGTAAATGTGATATGGAAACAGCATTTAACGAAGTTGCAAAGCGAATTAAGAATGAATACAGCGCAATAATGGATATCAATCGCATAGTAGATGATGCTGTAAGCGATATAAAGGAATATGCGAGGGCACTGGATTTAGGAAAGGAATTAAATGAGTTTTACGAGGTTTCTCAAAGACTTCAACAACAAACATACGGAATAGGGAAAGAAACCAGAGCTGCACCGCTACTGGTGGTAGACTATATTGATAAAATGGGAGCAAAAGAGAAATATGATGTAACGATATTAAATCTAAAACCAAAAACGTATAAAGGAGTACGGGATATTCCGTTCGCAGTGAAAGTAAAATACGGAAGAAAACAATATGACGTATACTTCCAAATAGGCTGTAATTACAAATGCAACGACGCATCTGTCAACACGCTATGGCAACTTTCTATCTACCGTTTGGATAACCTAAAGAAAGGCTTGAAAGACCAGTATAATGAGACAACAAGAAATCATCAATTTTTGGACCCCTTATACAAAAGTCTATACGACTTACAATGGGATGTTTTTGTTCCAGAATGTATTGACGAATTAGCAAACAAAATAGTGAATCCCAGGAACAGGTGCGGAATTGAGGAAAAGATAAATAACAGACTTGTATATTACTTTGATCCAAAGGACTTTTTGAGAAATTAAAAGGTACTGACCAGGCGGGTATTTTTTGTTACTTAACGTCTAGCTTGCGTATACGATGGATATGGCGACTGTCGAATTGTGT
>JAFSTL010000055.1 GCA_017450545.1 Alphaproteobacteria bacterium | reverse complement strand
ATCGTCACAATTCCCTTCTTTTATTCAAGAAATAAGCTGAAACGAGGCAAATTATTATGATTACGACTATCATAGTCGCCAGTGCGTTTATTGCTGGCGACAGTCCGATTCGTACGTTTGAAAATATGAGTATTGGCAATGTTGTTGAACCTGGACCAGTTAGAAAACTAGCAATCACCAAGTCATCTAACGATATCGTAAAAGCAAGCAGCCATCCGGAAAGTATTGCCTTGGAAATAACAGGTATTGTTATTTTAAAAAAGACGGTTAGCGGACGAGCGCCAAGGTTTAGAGCCGCCTCCTCCAACGATTGGTCAAAAGACAACAGCCTTGCTCGAACCGTCATGTGAACATAAGCCATCGTTGCCATTATGTGCCCAACCGCGACGGTCATGATGCCTCGTTCCTTGGGAAAACCGAAGATGTTTTCCATGCTCATAAATAACATAAGCAGAGAAAATCCAATGATAATTTCTGGCATCACTATAGGCATTATTATCGCTTTACTTAGAAAATTTTTTCCTCGACATGCTCCAGATTTTGTCGTTACGACCGCTGCGGTCGTCCCGAGAATTACGGCGCCTGACGCTGAAATTGTCGCAATTTTGAAACTTGTTATTGCTGCGCGTATTAAGTCGTCGTCTTCAAAAACTTCTTTAAACCATCTGAATGAAAAACTTGTCCATACGGATGGTATTTCAGATGCACTAAATGAATTTATTATAAGAAACAGTATTGGAATAAATAAAAATGCATATCCAAAAATCATCATCGTTATAATTGTTTTTGATGCTCTCAGCATTTTTACTCTCCTATGAAATTTAAGTTATTCATACGTATTTGTGACCAAGCACGTGTTGCCCGCTTGTCATTTCTTCTGTCTTCGTCATCCTTGCTCGGGGTTCCCAAAGTCATCCCAGCTATGACCTTGTCTTCAGTTGGACATATTTCCTTATCATTTATAAACCCCCTGTCAAAATACTTTTGTGCTTTAGGTATATTGACCAATATACCGGTTTTGTTGGTTAATTTCGCAGCAATCTCAGGACGCATGAGGTAATTCACAAATTTATGTGCATTTTGTTTATGGGGGGCCTTCTCAGGAATTCCAATACAATCTATCCAAAGCACGCCATACCCGTTTGGAACGACGTATTTCACCTTTTTCCCAACATCTTTCGCTGACTGTATAGCTCGCCAGGCGTTGTCTGAGCACCCAATTGCAGCAATAACTTCACCGGACAAGAGATCTCGTATTAAAGTTGTTGACGAGAATTTCTTTATATAAGAACGAACCAAAGTGAAATGTTTTATATACTTGTTTATTTTCTCGCGTGACTTAAAAGTTCGTCCATCTCTTAGATTTAAAAATGCTTCAGTTTGCGGGAATATATCGATATATTCTTCCGGAAAACTTACCCCATGTCTTGCAAGTTTGCTTATATTGTCTGGATTTAGTAACAAATCATATGATATCTTCTGATTCGGGAAAATTTTCATTATGGCATCAAAATCATATGCAATTCCAATTGTTCCCCAAAACATCGGAATTAGTCTCGTCGTATCTCCACCTGTCTGTTTGAATTTTTCCGTTATTTTCCCATCAATGTTCTTTAAATTTGGAATTAAAGTTTTGTCGAGTTTTGTATATGCGCCCATGGCGCACTGCCTTGCAGCGTATGGTATAAAAGATGGAAACACAACATCATAGCCACTATTAGTTGCTAACAACTTCGCTTCCAGCGTATCGTTGTTATCATAAACATCATACACCACCTTTATTCCAGTTTCTTTCTCAAAATCTTTGAGTATTTCGTTGCCTATAATACCATACCAAGAATACACATTTACTGTTTCTTTAGATGCTCTATCTAAGCTCAGAATACATATCGCACAAAGTATCAGTCCTCCTATTATTATGTGTCTATTCATTTTCCCATCAATTTCTTTCCTTTTATATACCAGCTCTGCATAAATCTTTCGCTACAAAATGCTATTATGATTATCAAAACAATACAAGCAAAAGTATACGTTAGCGAATCTTCGCCAACAATCGTTCCCACGATGGACTGAGACAAATCGATCTTAGAATTATAATTTTTTGAAAAAATTCCATGCATTAAGTTATATATTTGTCGTGTCGCCATTAAAAAAACTATCAATGCGCCAACTGCGTATATAAAATATCGCTTGACCCTGTAGGTCAATTGAACACCTATCCATGAGCCAACTGAGGCTCCGACAAATAGCAATAAAACGAACAATATGTCACAACAATATTCATTCGTCGAATATACCAGAGCAATTATTGCTGTTATAACGCATCCCGCAAGGGCCGTTGTTCCGTAAACAACTGGACTAATCCTTCCTATCAGATAAGTTATTATGGGCGCCATGAAAAGATTGTTTCCCCCTCCTAGCGAAGAAACCAAAAGACCAGCCCAAAATCCAACGAATAATGGAATTATAATGCTCATTTCTGCTCGTGATCTCACAAAAATTTTATGTAACGGAAGATATAACATCCATCGTCTTAGAAATACACTCTTTTTATATTTTGTTGCATCATTATGTTTCCAGGTTTTATAGCTTTGAACGAGCATAATTACTCCAAAAATCGTGAGAATAAGTATGTAAACGTAAATGAATTTATTAAAAGCAAATCTGGAATTCGCAGAAGTTTTTAATATTATCCACTCAAAGAGTGCCCCAAGTGTTCCTCCCAACAGGATATATATTGCCAGATGAAAGTCGACATCCATTTTTCGTTTATACGTCAAAAAAGTTGTAAAATTAGTTCCGACAGCATGACAAAGTTGCGTCGCTAAGGCAATCATTGGCGGAACACCAAATTCCATCAGGACTGGTGTTATTATCACGCCACACCCAAGCCCCAAAAACCCGGACACAAATCCACCAACTAGCCCTGCAAAAAGTATCAACAAGGGATCCAAAAACATTCCCGTAATCGGAAAAAACACCTTTCTACCAATGCCTCCTAATCAAAATAAAGAAACCATCATGTTATTGTAGCATATGGTGATTTCCAAGTGCACTCAAAATGATGAAATGCTTTATGTTTGTGTCCGCGAAGTTTCTATCAGTACAGCCAGTTTTTAAATTATTTTCGCCAATTAATTAGTGTGCTAAAAACTGTGGTTTTCCCTGTACATTACTGCAAATACAGTAATGTACATTTTTTGCAATCATCAAGCTCGCATTTCATCGTGGGCGTCATAGCCCGAACGTTCGTCACAAAGGAGCGTTGCGATTAAGTTATTTTGAGCTGTTCATTTCGAATGTGTGCTCTTCTATTAGAGATTTGCGGTATTCTATCAGGTATTCAGCAAGTCTGATTAAATCAGACACTTTGGAATGTGCATCATTTAACAACTTATGATCAAATTTGTCTTTGCCTTTAGCTGCATTTCCAAACGCCTCGTACATGAGTGCATACAGTTTTATCGCTTCTACGTGTTCGTCAGTTGGAGCAAAATCATCGTATAATTCGACTAGTTGTTTTGCAGAAAAACTGACCATCCCAAAATAATCATGAGGACTGTTTTCAAATAATGACTCCTCATCTTTTTGAGCTTTTACAAGTGTGTCTACCAGTTCAGTGGCTTTCTGCATTTCTAGTTGATTTCTGCGTATAGCTCGCTCATCTATTCCTTTTTTGCTATTTGCTGGATTTTTGAAATCACTGCTTGCTTGAACCCCTGCCGTGCAGACCACCAATGCACCTAATAACACATTTCTGCTTTTCATTTTTGTTTCTTCTTTCTCCTCTTTAACTAAATTGCTTTTGCAAGCAACAAGGCTCTTAACTACAGTATATCAAAAGTATTTTCACAGTGTCAATTGTGTGATAGAGATGAGGGGTAAAAACGCTTAAGAAAACCGTGGTGCTTTTTGTAAAAGAGCTATCCCGAAAACTGATTTTGTGTTACCATGTCGGCTATAGATGCTCGGATTTTGTAGAGAAATATGTTGCCAGTCCTGTCTATGTTGCTTTTTTTGCTTCTTCTGGGCGTTGTTGTCGTTGCGCATGAGTTGGGGCATTTGGTGATAGCTCGCATGAATGGTGTTTTTTGCGAAGCTTTTTCGTTTGGTTTTGGAAACGTTTTGTTTAAGAAAAAGGATAGGCGCGGCACCGAGTGGCGTATTTCGTTATTTCCACTTGGCGGGTATGTCAAGATGCTCGGGGATGCTGATGTATCGAGTGTGAGAGAAGTCATTCCTGATGGGTATACAGAGGAAGATATGGAGCGTATGTCAGCTCATAGGAAAAAACCTTGGCAAAGGTTACTAATTGCAGCTGGAGGTCCTTTCGCAAATTTTATATTAGCGATTTTAGTATTTTTTTCGCTGGCATTGGTAAATGGTATGCCTGAATACGATAACACTATAGTTGTTACATCTGAACAAAATATTGCTTATAAATCCGGGCTTAGAACAGGAGATACTATTGTTAAAGCAAATGGAAAAGATGTTACGAGATTTATAGACATAGCAGAACAGATAGCTTCTTCGTCTGGGAAAACCCTTGAGCTGGAGGTAAATCGAGGCTCAAAGACAGAAGAAGTGAAAGTGAATATGGTGAACGAAGATGGCAGTGCTGCAAGGCATATCGGCATATCCCCTAAAGGATTCAAGTATACGAAAGTTTCGCTAATGGCTGCATTAACATCTTCGGTGAAAATTACATATAGATTAGCTTGCGATAATATAAAGGGTATGTTTAAGGTTGCAACTGGGGCGGTGAGCTCTAAAAACGTTGGAGGAATAATCTCAATATATAAGGTAGCTAAAGAAAGCGCTGAATCCGGTTTTGTAAGCTTTATAACGATGATTGCGACAATATCCGTCATTTTAGGCGCTGTGAATCTTTTGCCAATACCAGTGCTTGATGGTGGAGGAATAGTTGTTTCTGCAATAGAATGGGTGATTGGGCGTCCATTGAATCAACGAGTAATCAATATAATATTTGCAATGGGATTAATTGCAGTTGTTGGTTTGATGATTTTGGGGCTATGGAATGACTTAGAAAATATGAGGTTTTTTAGTTGGCTGAAAGGAGTTTTCTGATGAGGATGATTGCGAAATATGCTGTGTTGTTATCAGTGTTGGTGAGTAGCGCCTGCGCCGTGAAAGTTAATGCAATAAAATACGTCGGATGTGAGCGAATAGACAAAGAAACGATAGAGAATTACTTTCCGATAAAAGTTGGCGATGATTGTGATACAGAAACAATAAACGATGCTGTCCGAACTTTGCAAGAGACCGAATTGTTTACCGATGTTAATGTGACGATGAAGGGGAATACAGTTGTCGTAGACGTGAAAGAAGCTCCGATAATAAACAAGATATCGTTTGAAGGAAACTCGAAGATTTCTGATAAGGATATGAAGAAAGCACTAAATATAGGCTCTCGTGAAACGCTGTCAACATCAAAAGTGAAACAGATACAACAAGCTTTATTAGAACAATATCGACAAATGGGACGTTATAATGCAACGGTAAATCCTAAAATAATTAGGCTGAAAGATAACCGAGTGAACTTAGTTTTTGAAATAAACGAAGGTAAAGCTGCTGGAATAAGTCGGATAGTCTTTATTGGAAATGAGCAAATTTCATCGTCTGAACTAAAAGACGTTATTCGGTCAAAAGTAAAGAAATGGTTCAGGTTTTTCGTATCAGATGATATATATAATGCGGATCGACTTGAAGAAGATAAACAACTTGTGGAGCAGTATTATCACGAACATGGATATATAAATGCAAAAGTTCTGTCGGCCGTTGCTGAACTTTCGAACAATAAAAAGTCATTTGTGATAACCTTTAGAATAGAAGAAGGTGAACTATATACATTTGGGAAACTATCGCTGAAGTCTAATGTAGAAAGGATCGCCACTGAAGGATTGAACAAGACGCAGTATTGCCGGACAGGAGATGTGTATCGCGAGTCATTTGTTAACGCTGATGCGAGTCAGATAACACGAGAACTGGGGCAACGAGGGTATCCAACCGTGCAAGTTAGCCCAAAAATTAAAAAAGACTATAAGCGTAAAACTGTTGATGTGGAATTCAATATAAATGAAGGAGAAAAGGTCTATATATCAAAGATAGTGATTACTGGGAACACAAAAACAAGAGATAACGTGATACGTCGGGAAATAATTCTGGATGAAGGCGATGCTTATAACCGTATGTTGGTGAAAATGTCGGAATCCAATATTTATGGTTTAGGATTTTTCTCAAACGTTAATATAAAGGCAATACCAGACCCAAACGCACCGGACAAGTGTATATTGCATGTTGAGGTGAAGGAGCAACCAACAGCAGAAGCTTCGGTCAATGCTGCATATGAAACAACAAGCGGATTCGGCGTGGACTTGCAGTATCAGGAGCAAAACTTTATGGGAACTGGAAAGGCATTGTCTGTGTATCTTGGGTCAAGCCGAACAGTTTCAGGGAAAAGCAGTATAACGGACGAAAGCGGCTCAACATCACGAGAAAAGAAGAAGGCAAAATTTAGAATATTCAACAATGTTAATATATCAGTTAGCGATCCACATGTTTTTGATAAAGATATGGAGGGCTCGGTTTCTATGCACCGAAATGTCTCATCAATATTTGACGGATTTAATTCCAATGAGTTAGGCGCCGGTTTGGGATTGAGCTATGAATTAAGCCCTAATTGGTCGCAAAGCTGGGGATTCAAATTAGACCGCCGAAAATTCCAAGACGTGAGTAACACAGCATCGCCGATAATCTTATCACAAGTTCAGGAGCATTCTGGAAACACCTTAAGCAAAGATAGTGCAACGAATATGTTGTCTGAAGTTACGCATACGATAACGTATGCGAAAAGGTTCATTCGTGGATTAAAGGGCAATATGAATGTGTCTTTGGAAACTTCTATAGCTGGATTTTGCGGGGATGCGAGACACTTAAAGAATGTGATATCAGGGGCGTACGTAATGCCTGTTTTCAGGAAAACAGCACTGAGATTTGAGCTATCGACCGGGATGATAAACAAGTTCTGTGGCAGGGATCCGCACATATTGGACAGCTTTATAATGGGTGGTGATTCATTCAGAGGATTTGAGTACGCTGGTGTCGGTCCTATAGCATCAACGTTACGAGTTGCAAAAAAGACCCCTGGGAAAACGACGTATAACTCGCGCCGCGACTTCATTGGCGCTAAAAAGTTCTGGAAAGGCACGTTGGAATACACTTTCCCTCTGGGATTGCCGGAAGAACTAGAGTTCCGAGGATTTGTCTTTACTGATTTCGGAGCACTGTGGGATGCACCCAACAAAAAGAACAAATTTATAACAGAAAAGGATGGCTCGACAAAAGATGCGAACGGTCTTGAACACAAGAACATAGGGTTCAAAATGGACGATAAAGTTGCGGGCCAAAAGATATTTGACAAATGCACATTTAAACAATCCGTAGGTCTTGGTATATCACTTGTATCTCCGTTTGGACCGATAGAAATAGCATATGCGAAACCTGTGAAGAAAGGGAAATACGATGAGCAACAGCGATTCATATTTAAGATGGGACGCTCGTTCTAAGCATAACTACGGTTCCTCCAGCTTCCACACCTGGTCGTCGTCGGTGGTTGCCTTTGCAGAAAAGCCAGTGACGACCATATCCAGAATAGGTCGGTATATCGTGATACCGTTATCGATCTCGAGCGAGTCTTCGACGAACGTACCCTCCGGCGGACGTTCATTTGAGCAAAACTGCACTAGGGAATATACCTTGCACGCTTCTCTTTGACTGAAAGATCGGCGCAGTGCTTCTATATTAATATCATCTTTTGTCTCAATGATACTTCGCAATTTCGTTGTTTCATTATCTTTTATCAATGTTCCATTAACACTATGCACTAACGCATTTTTGTTGCATGGACATATCTCTTGTTTGGCATTCCGTGAATTTACTATCACAGTATTACCTGCTGTAATTTTTAATACAGCGACCTTATAGGCATTCTCTCTCGCCATAATTATTTTTCCTAACGATTTCATGATTTATACATTCATTATACCCCATCTCCACAGCCACTGGCAACAACAAAAAAGTCCCATACGCATCCGATGTGCGAGGGAACTTTGTGTACTATTTATCTAAATTATTTTCCTGAATAAACATTTCGAATGATGCTTTATTAAATAAGCGACTTTCGAAATGATGAATTAGTGGTGCGTCGTATACGCGACTTTCAGGATGAATATTTGTTCTGAGAGATTTTATAAAATCGTCTTTGCTCAATTGCAAATTATCTGCCAAAACGTATTCTTTTAATTTGCTCCAAATCGCATTCTGAAATTTCATCACCTCTTCTGGTGTATATGGCTTTGGTTCCGGAGCAACAAATGTACAAACGAAACCTTGCATATTGAACCACCAATAATGTTTTGCGACCATATCACACAACTTATTTTCAATTATCGGTTTAGCCAAAAAACACAACTTTTCTTCCATTGACTTTTGCCAAAATTCCCGTGGCTCGAAATACTTACCAGACAGCACCAGGTTTTTACTTTCGATTTCAATCGGATCATCGAGCACATCATCACAAGCAAGAACATCGGTATATTCTCCATAAAGGCAAATCGCCGAGATAGCGAAAAATTTCAAAACGTTCATAAATCACCTTCTTTTGCAATCCTCTGCTATCTTAGTCTGCCACAACCTAGATATTTTCGTCAACAAATATTTTTTTAAAATCTGTTGTCACTTTATCGATGTATTGAATAGATAGTTTTTCATACTTTGCATTGTATTCTTTATGGAAAATACGTTGTACAATGTTTTCAACAGGAATACCTGCTTTATGTTGCCTATTGGCTTCGAATAACCCGCAATTTATCGGATTATACTGAAATTGTCCGTTACTCCAAAATGTTCCATGAATTGTATAAAATTCCTCCTCATGCACAAATTTTTGTGTTTCTGGATTCGGAAAACAATATGTCCAAAGATATTTTTCAGAATTATTGCCGTATATCTTATCAAGAGTTTCCATAGTATTATCGCGTTCACCATCAGTAACATAGTGTGTTGCATGTACGAATTCATGAAAAATAATATTGATTATCGTTTCTTTTTTCGGAAATATACGTCCATTACACCAGCCAATAGTAGTGACGTCTTTTTTTTGCAGTTTTGCTAAATCGACATATATAGCAAAATCGTCCTCAATAAATACGTTGGTAACTTCTTCACCGTCTGGCGTAATGAAAGGTCTATCCTCAATTATCCTAAGTTTTTTGCCGAATGTTTTCTGTCCCTGATAAAATGCCCTTAGTGCAAGGCGCCCTACTTCATCTTTCGTGATTTCTTCGAATATTTTTCGTACATTATCAGAGCAGTCTAAACTTTGTTCGATTATCGTTTTTACATCTATTTTTTTCCATTCTGTTTCAAATTTTATGTTTCGCGGTATGTCCGTTTGTTCAAACATTTTGTATAAGGTATCTTCAAATCCATAAGCACAACGTGTAAGTGTCAGCAATGTTGTCCCTGCAAACAGGATACCTTTGTTTATATTTTTCATTTTTACCTCCATTTAAAAAATTAGATTTATATTCTTAGAAGGAAATTCACACTTTATAAGTACTTATATAGAAACATCCGGATGCTATGATTTCCTCCCGTACCTCCAGGCTACGGCATGCCTTACAGAAATGTCAAAAACAAAAAAGTCCCATAGCATCAAAGTCTATGGGACTTTAAGGAGAGTCAGCTAAAAGTTACTCTTTTCGCTCGTATACTACCTCCCCCTTGTTCGAAACACCGATTGCAAGCTCGAATTTGGATGGGTACTTTAGCGTTTTATATGGTTCATATTCTCCATTTTTGTAATGAAACTTGTACTTTGGGACTAAATAGTTCGTGAAGTGCATGAGTAATGGTGCTGTGTATAGCCTATCTTTTGGTTCTAATGCCGAACGCAAAGATGCTGTAAAGTCCTTTAGCGTTATCTTGTAATCCTTACTCAATATTTTCCACACAGCTAACTCAAACTTCTCCTCAAGTTCCTTTGAGTATGTGCGTGATTTCAAACATAGTCCACACCTTTCATTACCCGTAAATTCAAGTGGCCAGTGATGTCTAGGCGCCTCAATCAGCAAATTACACATTTGGATTGCATCCTTCAAATAAATCAACTGCTCATCCATATACTTTTCCCAAAACGCCCTCGGTTTAAATGGAAGTCCCATGAGGGTGTAGTTATTACGAATAATACTTAAAGTAAATTCATATTCGAATTGTTTGTATGTTGGATTAGGATTCTTACACCCTAGCTTCGTGAAATCAAATTTCCCGGCCCCAAAGTACTTATTTTGATAATCCTATCCTTACAGACATAATCTTCATCTGCTGCGCAACGAAACCAGCGATTATCCGCAATCCTTGTTTCAACTCGTTCTTCCATCGCCACTACAGTTTCACCGCTGGTTCCTATAAAGACCAAACCAAGAACAAGCATATATTTTTGGTTCATATTTGCCTCTATCCCAAGCTATCCCTATTCCAGCCTGCCACATCCTCTCGTGCGCGTCAAGTGTGCTTCCCTAGCGGTATCACAAACTCATCGAAATGTTCTATCACTACTCCTTGGTAATCCATTCTATATTTCGGATAGTCACAGTGGAAAACTCGTTGTAATATTTCTTTTGGAGGAGTGCCTTTTTTCAACTCCTCCAAAATTATGTATGAATTTGTGTTCAACCAGTCAAATTTTAGCGTTCCATCATTGTCAATATGCCAACCATTAATCGCATGTATCTCTTCGTCATTTTTCCAAGCATCACAAGTCATTTTGCAACGTTTCTCATTTTTCGAAAGTTTGTAAAATGTCGGTATAACTTTACGTTGTTTGCAAACCATTTTCCCTTCAAAATGATGCAGAGCATGACAAAGTTCGTGAAATATAACGGTGTCTAATTGTTCTGGAAATGGATAAATTCTATCTTCAGAATATCCGACGTAGTCTCCAAATTCATTTTGGTTCAAAAAAATAGTTAAAGTTTCATACCTGAATAAATTTGTTTTCTCGTCTTCATCATATGCATCCCACAGTATCGTCAGCTTTTGAGTATCGTTTTTTATAACATTGTGAAGTCTTCGTAGCAATAAATTGCCTGCATCGTTGTGCCAAATTGTGGTTAATGTTTCTTTTACTTCAATGTTTAGCTTATCGTAATCTTTAAATACGTTCTGCATAACTTGATTTTGTGTCGCATACGGTAATTTGCGTTGTTCTGATTGTATTTCTCGTAGCAATTCACCAGCATGACAGTCTGATACGCTGTATGTAGTCACGCAGATTGCTGGCAGTGCACTAACTACGATTTTTGATATAGTTTTACTATTCATATTTTCCTCCTTAAAAAAATTGATTTATATATATATTCGGAAAGAAATTCGCACTTTTTAAGTAAGTGCGATTATAACAACTTTAAGATTTCCTCCCTGTAATTCCAGCATACGCCGCTCCCTAACGACACGTCAACAACAAAAAAGCCCCATAAAATGTGGGGTAATTTTATTTCAAAAATACTAGAATTATTCAGCTAAAAACTGGTTTCCCATGTTCATAAACTTCGCTTGTCGAGCGCTTTTTCTATCCTCTGGCGAAAGCTCAAGCGATTTTGCGATGTATTTTAACATTTCCTTTTTCAGATTATTTATTGCCACAGATTTATTTCGGTGTGCACCGCCAATTGGTTCCGAAATTATTGCATCAATTATTCCTAACGACAGTAAATCCGGCGCCGTCAATCTCTGGACTTCCGCGGCTATGTCCGCCTTGCTGTCATCTTTCCACAAAATCGAGGCACATCCTTCAGGTGAAATCACGGAGTATACAGAATGCTCCAGCATCAGGACGTAATCTGCAGTTGCAATCGCAATGGCTCCTCCTGAACCGCCTTCACCAATAACCGAAGCGATGAACGGCACGCTGATTTTAAAACTTTTCTCCATACAGCGCGCAATAGCCTCCGCAACCCCTCGCTCCTCAGACTCAATCCCCGGGAACGCTCCAGAAGTATCAACAAAGGAAAAAACCGGCAGCGCAAATTTTTCAGCCAAATCGAGAAGACGGCATACTTTGCGGTAGCCTTCAGGTTTCGGCATTCCAAAATTGTGTTTCAAACGAGTTTCCGTGTCGTGCCCTTTTTCTTGACCGATGACCACGCACTTTTGTCCATCTATCTTCGCAAAACCACCATATATCGCCTTGTCCTCGGCAAAAAGCCTATCGCCGGACAATTCAATAAAATCGGTAAAAATCCCGTCTAAATAATCGGTAAATTTAGGACGTTCTGGATGGCGTGCAACTTGTACTTTCTGCCACGGCGTAAGTTTTTGATAAATCTGCGAAAGTAATTTGTCGATTTTGTTTTGCATGCGCGTTATTTCACGCGCAAAATCAACTTCACCAATCTTCGAAGTCTCCCTAAGCTCGCTTACTTTCTTTTCAAGACTTAAAACTTGGCTTTCAAACTCCAAAACAACGCTCATACCTTGCTTATTTCTATTGGAGGTCGAGACCGGAATCGAACCGATCTACAAGGATTTGCAATCCTCTGCATAGCCAATCTGCCACTCGACCATACCTACCGATTACCGAGATGATT
>JAFSTL010000054.1 GCA_017450545.1 Alphaproteobacteria bacterium | reverse complement strand
ATTGATTGAAATTTTACGCCAATGACCAATTATTTATTATCGCATGGTTTCGGATTTACAAATGACTACTGGCGAAACTTAGTTCCACTACTTGATGGAGAAATACATTTCTTTGATGAACTAAATTTAGATAAATCAAAAACTTATGTTGGTATTGGGCACTCATTAGGATTTTTAAAATTAAATAATTCAGGATTGAAGTTTGAAGCACTAGTTGCACTGCAGGGATTTTTGAACTATTGTGGTAGTCTTGATAGAATGCAGAAAGTTCGTAAGATAGCCTTACAAAAAGTACGGAACAAAATAATTGAAAACAAAAATGAAAGTTTAAGGCAATTTCGCTCATTTTGTGGGTATGCAGACAACGTTACAACCGATATACCGCTATCAACACTGCTAGCAGAATTGGAAATGATGGAACACAGCTATAAGCATTGTGGGGTGAAAACTTTGGTTATTGGAAGTTCCGATGATGTTATCGTGCCTATGTCGATAATAAATGATAATTTTTCAAAACTCAGCAACGCAACGATACTTCAATTAGATTACGCAAAGCACGCACTGGGGTATATCAAATCACAAGTAGTCGTCGAAAAAATTCGCGAATTTTGTGTATTAAATATCATAAACTAAATATATCTCCGAAGTATAACTTTTTAGCATGTGGATTTTGCGAAATTTCTTCTGGACTCCCGCTAGTCAAAACTTTACCGTCGGCAATTATGTAGCCCCTATCTATGATTCGCATAGTTTCACGAACATTGTGATCCGTGATGATAATTCCGATACCGGATGCAGTTAATCTGTGCAAAATATCGGTTATTTCACTAATCGATATTGGATCAACGCCAGCAAAAGGCTCGTCAAGCAATAAAAACGCCGGCGAGGTTGCAATCGCACGAGCTATTTCGACTTTGCGACGTTCACCTCCAGACAAAAAAGGAGCTTTTGATTTTCGTATATGCGCAATATCGAATGCCTGCAGCAACTCTGTAACACGGTTTTCTATTTGTTCAGTATCGGTTAAATTGATTTGTAATATTGCCCTTATATTGTCTTCAACCGACAGTCCTCGAAAAATTGACACATCTTGCGGTAAATATGTTATTCCAGCTCGTGCACGTTGATATATCTTTTGCTTAGTTATATCCCGGTTATCCAATGTTATGTTGCCGCCATCCGGAGACACCATGCCTATCAAGATTGAAAATAAAGTCGTCTTCCCTGCGCCATTTGCTCCGAGTATACCGACAATTTCACCAGCAGAAGCCTCCATGTTCACGCCTCGCAGCACCAGTCGCTTCTTATATGCCTTAGTTATGTTCCTTATTTCTAATTTCATGCTGGTTTATTTTATCTTCTATCCGTTTATCCAGAACTAATCGTACTCTATTTTCGGAATATATGCAGATTTTTTTTGTGCTTATATTGTACGTTATATAATCCGCCGCTATCCGTCCAAACTCTTTTCTTATTATCGAAACATTTTGAGAAAACTTAACTTTATTCATATCGCTATAACATCGGTTCGCCATAACTTTGTTTTGTTCATCGGTATAAATGACACTTCCTGTCGCAAAAACTTCTTTTGGCATTTTCCCATTCATCTTGATTATTACTTTTTGAGCCTTGAAAGTTCTATTCCGTATTGTTACTTTTACATGCCCGGTTAGATAATATACTCCACGTTTTGTATCTATTTCTACTTCATCAGCAGTCGTTTCAAAATTTGTTTCGGCGCCTGCACATCCGATTGCTAATATATATACAATAAATTTGCAAGTGCGCATCACTTTTTTCCTTTTACGTTAACTTCTTTTAATTTAATTACTCCATCTTTGTCTATGGAAAAACCAGTTGAAACAAAACTACCTCGCGCGTTAACTCCTGTAATTTTAGAATTTCCGAAGATTGCATTTTCAGCAAAATCAACAACCGCACTTTCTGTGCAACAGGTTATATCATCCGATTTTATCCTGACGTTTCTCTGAAGATATGCTTTTTTTTGCGCTGTTTGCAAATGACATTGTTCGCACTCTATTGTAATATTTTTGCCATCCTTGTTATAACTTGCTTTTATCCCAGAAAGAACCAATTCTTCCTTCGAACGTGTAACAACTTCCTTAGCTGTTAAAAGCAATATACCCCCGTTCACTTTTCTTTTATAGCATATATTTTTTGTGACATTTCCCTTTGGTGAGCATTTATTATCGGTAACCCCAACTTTATTTTGTCCTCCCTGCGCCTGAGTCATATAATATCCAACCGAAACAAAGACTAGTAGCAACACCATCAATTTTATAAACTTAAACATCACAAAAGCCCCTGCACAAACTCTTGTTGTCAAGAGTATCATACAACAGAAACAATGGCAACGGCGCGCCCAAAGAAAGGGCGCCATATTGCTATTTATGATTTAATATATATGTTGTTGCATTTCTGCTTATTGTGCGTTTGACGCTTTGTGGAAAGAAGTGTGTATTATAGGCTGCGTATATTTCTTCTTTCGTCTCTTGTCCTGGTGTTGTGGCTTTAGTTTCTTGTATTGGATATGCTGTTATTAAGTCAAAAGTTCCGATTGTTTCCCGTATTACAAGGCGTATTAGTTTTGTCGCAGATTTGTATCCCGAGTTGTTACTGTAAAGCATGTTGTTGACTAGCGTCTGCAGTGTATCTTCATTTAGCTTTATTTCCACGACAACTGTGTCTGATTTGTCAGGATTGTCATCCTTTGTGACTTTAACGTCATGTATATCATAAGTCACGTCTGCTTTGAGTATTGCATCATATAGTTTATCGTAGAAGCTTTCATATGTTTCATTTTTTGCTAAGACAAAATATGACTTGTCCGCAACCAAAGGAATATTTTCATCTGCTCGATAAAGGTGCTTATGCTCATTATCGCTTGTATGATTTATGAATCTCGCCATCTGTCCGTAGTTTTTGCAAACATACACTGTTTTCAAGTTTGCCATTTTTTCAACTGTAGAAACCGGATTTTCATCTATATGATTGAGGACGTCCATAATCAAAGCTTTGGCCATTATGTTTCTCGCTTTTATATTCTTTGCTTGTGACAATATGAATTTTATTGCGTTGCTTTCCTTGCTGTTATCGTAAATTTGTCTGAATATATCGGTTAATTGTGAGTCTATTTTAAAAACTTCATTCAAAAATTCTCTATTTAGCTCTTGCCCTAATGCTTTGTGTAATTTAAACATTGTTGTAAATAATCTTTCTTTGTCTTGTTTGAAATTTCGTGGATTTTGATCTACTTCATCTGCTTTTATCGTCTTGATTAGTTTCGCGTAATCGTCTATTACATGTATGGGGATTTCTATCAAACTTTTTATTGCTTTTCTCATTTTTGCAGTGTTGGTTAGGATGTCTAGTACGCTGCCATATTCGATTATATCTGGAACGATGTCGCAAAATGTGATAGTTAAATGATTAAGTCCTAGTTTCTCTGCTTCGTTAATTCTGTATACGATTGGAAATTTTGGATAATCCATAATTTCGTTTTTATTTAGTGCTGTATCAAAAAAGTTTGTTATGGTTTTGTTCACTATGTTACTGACTCCTTTTGTTGTTTCTATTTTGTTTGTTTTCGGATTTACTGTTCTTGTATAATCTATTATAAATAACATGCCCCCTTGTGTCCTTGCTGGTTGATAACTTTGAATATTTTGAAGTTTATTATCTTTTAAATTCCATGCTCTTTCGCTTATCCAGAATAGATTATCTTTCTCAATGTCTAGTTTCGTTTTAGACTCAGTACCGGTTCTCAAAAACTCGGAAAATTGATCTTTGTCTATTTGTATTGGATCCGATGAAGCATGTGTCAAAGCACATGTTATAAGTGGTGATATTAGGCATTTAAGCGTTACAGATTTTAGTTTCATGGTAAATTTCCCTTATAAAAAACAACTGTTGGTAACAACATATCACAAAATGATACCAATTGACAAATTTTATTTTAAGGTTTAGTTAAAAAATAAATCACCGCGGATAATTAACATCGAGAATTGCTTGTATATGAGCGAGCATCCAGATAAAATCTGCGGTGAAGGCTGCTAGTCCGAATGGTTGCGTGCTTTTGAAAATAGTCTGAAGAAGTTATTAGTTGTAATTTCTGACAATTCATCCACAGAAATATTT
>JAFSTL010000053.1 GCA_017450545.1 Alphaproteobacteria bacterium | reverse complement strand
TGAACAGTGGAAAAACGAGGGTATATACGAGAAGTTACGGCAGGCTTCTAAAAATCGGGAAAAATTTATCCTACATTCTGGACCTCCGTACGCTAACGGGAAAATCCATATTGGGCATGCAATGAATGGCATACTGAAAGACGTCATTGCGAAGTCATATCAGATGATGGGGTATGATGCGCCGTTGGTGTTTGGCTGGGACTGTCACGGTCTTCCAATTGAATGGAAAATCGAAGAAAACTACCTAAAACAAGGTAAAAAGCGCGATGAGGTGCCTGTTGCTGAATTTATGGCGAAGTGTCGTGAGTTTGCAAAACACTGGATGGAAGAGCAAAAGGAAGGCTTCAGAAAGCTCGGGATAATAGCGGATTTTGAAGATCCGTATTGCACGATGACCAAGGAGTCTGAAGCAACTATTTGCGAGAAGTTCTTTGACATATTGAAGAAGGGCTTGGTATATCGCGGTAAAAAGCCAGTCATGTGGTCAGTTGTCGAGAAGACCGCGCTCGCTGAAGCGGAGTTAGAATATCAGGACAAAATCAGCGATGCGATATTTGTGAAGTTCCCAGTTATTGAGACGAAAGACGAGCGCTTTAAAAATTGTTATGCTGTAATTTGGACGACAACCCCTTGGACTATCCCTGCAAATAAAGCTATAGCTTATTCTGAAGAATTTGAGTATGCGATAGTCAAAGTTGGCAGTGATAAGTTAATTGTAGCTAAAGATTTGATACAATCGTTTGCTAAAGAAGCTCAAATCGCCGAATATGAGGTTTTGGAAACATTTGGTGGTAAATCGTTGGATGGCGTAATTTGTGCTCATCCTCTGCGAAATTTGGGATTTATGCACGATGTTCCGATGCTACCAGCATCGCATGTCACTATAGATGCAGGCACAGGCTTGGTTCACACGGCTCCGGCGCATGGAATGGATGACTTTTTGCTTGGTAAAAAATACAATTTGCCGATAGAAGATACGGTAAATGCTGATGGAACTTTAGCATCGTTCTTGCCGTATTTTGCTGGAGAGCATGTTTTTAAAGTCAATCCGCACGTAATCGAGGAGCTCAACAAGGCTGGCAATTTAGTGCATGCTTACAAGATTACACACAGCTATCCTCACTCCTGGCGCTCCAAAGCTCCGCTGATTTTCCGCACTACAACGCAGTGGTTTATCGGCATAGATGGCATAAGATCGCAGCTTTTAAGCGAAATAGATAAAACGAAATGGTATCCGCCTCAGTATGTTAATCGTATACGTTCGATGGTCGAGAAGCGTCCTGACTGGTGCATTTCAAGGCAGCGCATATGGGGCGTTCCAATTGCTCTATTCATAAACAAGAAAACCGATGAAATCCTTATGGATGACGAAGTTTTTGGACGCGTTTTGGAAACAATTCGGAATGAAGGTATCGAGGCGTGGAGGACAAAACCAGCATCGTATTTCTTAGGTGCAAAATACAAGCCCGATGATTATACGCAAGTCTCCGATACATTAGAAGTATGGTTTGACAGTGCTTGTACGCATCATTACGTATTAGAACAACGCGAAGAGTTACAACATCCAGCTGATTTGTATTTCGAGGGCTCAGACCAGCACCGTGGCTGGTTCCAGTCAGCGCTGGTGGAATCGGTATGTACAACTGGTAAAGCACCATATAAGCAGGTCGCAACGCACGGTTTCGTCTTGGATAAAGATGGTCGCAAGATGTCCAAATCGCTTGGAAATGTGGTGTCTCCCGATGATATAGCGAAAAAATTGGGTGTAGATATATTGAGATTATGGTGCATAAATTCTGATTACTCAGAAGATATGCGGATTGGAGATGAAATATTAAAGCGACAACAGGATGTATACAGGCGGTATCGAAACACCTTGCGATATCTGCTCGGAGTAATATCTGGTAATGCACCAAAATCGTTGTCTATATCAGAAATGCCTGAGTTGGAGCAATATATATTATCACAAATATACGACTTAGATGTGTTGCTAAAAAGTACTATTAAAGAGCTGGATTTCAACAAATTTTACACAGATCTACACAACTTCTGCTCAAATGATTTATCGGCATTCTATTTTGATATACGAAAGGATACAGTATACTGCGATAGACCGGATAATCCGAAGCGCATAGCATGTCTATACGTTATGCACCAAATATTTGAATGCCTTGCTCATTGGTTGTCGCCAGTGTTGTCATTTACTGCGGAAGAAGCCTGGAAGGCTTATAATATTGAGAACGAGAGTATCCATTTGAATCAATTCCCGGATATTCCTTCTGAGTGGAGTAACGATGCTCTTGAGAACAAATGGGAGAATATACAGTCGTTACGAAAAACTATAACCGAGGCAATAGAGATCGAGCGTGCAGCGAAGACTATCGGATCAAGTTTGGAATGCGAAATAAGTGTGTATATAAACGATTTAGAAAAGCTAAAAAGGCTTGAAAAGATAGATATAGCAGAATTAGCAATAGTATCAAATGCAAAACTCATAAATGCCCAGGCTCCAGCAAATGCCATCATGACCAATGATATGAATATCGGGATAGTCGTTAAGAAATCCACAGGAAATAAGTGTGACCGTTGTTGGAAAATAAGCACCGAAGTTACGAGACATGACACCGCATACGGCGCAATAAATCTGTGCGAACGTTGTAAAGAGGCGATATAAAACGGACTAGGCGAACTAAATAACAGCTCGCCTAGTCTGTTTTGTATGACTGATTGTCATTTATAGATTATTCTAGTTAAGGTTTCACACCCAGAGAAGTCCCTTGATTTAAACCGAGAGACAGGTTGTTCAGCAGCAGGTAAATAGAGAACGTTTAACTCGTCGCAGCCAACGAATATATAATCACAAGACTTTACATTACTCATATTGAAGTTGCTTATGTCCAATTGTTCCAGACTTTGGCAATAAGCAAACATGCCTTTCATGCTTTTGACGTTAGAAGTATCGAACCCGCTAACATTTATCTCTTTTAAATTTATACATCCCCTAAACATGTTATCCATATTGGTTACGCTTCTTGTATCAACATTGCTTAAATCTATCTTTTTTAATCTTTGACAGCCAAAGAACATACCTTGCATGTTGGTTACATATTTAGTAAAAGACTGTGTATCAATTTTATTAAAATATGCTTCAAGTATAGATGTATTATTTCTATAAAAACAACTCATATCAGTAAGAGGCGCAAACGCAGTACACTCTATTTCATATGTCGCTGTGACACAACACACCTTGAACTTGCATACAAAACTTGCAATTAATCCCTCTTCAACTTCACGTAGAGGTTTACTTTTCAGAATTTTAGATTCCTCATTTTCTTCCTTATTTTCTAAATTGTCAACAATCCCAAATATATTCTTTACTTCCTCTTCTGTTTTTACAGGAGTCAAAATTTTTATCTTTGTTAAAGGTTTACAGTTTTCAAATGTATAACACATCATATGTACGTTATTTGTATTAAAGTTATACAAATCTAATTTAGTTAAACTGATACAGTTTTCTGACACAGAATTTATTTTTTGAATACTTGTTGGAGTAAACAAATCTTGAAAATCTAAACTTTTGCACTTGTCAAATACACCTGCATTTGATTGCAGCGCTATATCTTCTGTCGCTTCCCCGTGACTTGTTAACATCATTGCCGTTGTTAATAACAACTTTGGGGCGAAATTTTTCATATCTTTCTCACAAAATACTTCTTTACCTCAGTAATTTTACATTGCATCCTCTCCCTAGGAGAAGAAAATTTTAGACAATTTTTTAGAGAATCCTGAGTTATTAACGCTATTGCGAAGATTAAGCGGGAACTTTCACGTCGCAAGTTTCCACAACAACATAAGCTATGGCATACTGCTTCTCGTCACTCACCGAGGCCTGTATATTGAAATGTTTAGACTTAGTTCGGGCATTAGCGAGCGCAACACCGGACAAATTGATCACGGGTTTGCCGTGCCTGTCGTGCAACACCTCAATGTCGTGCCAACGAATGCCCTTTGCATCAGAAAGTGCCTTTATGGTAGCCTCTTTTAGCGCATACATCTTCGCCAGCGCACTCCCAATTTCAACTCGCTTTCGGCAAAAACAAACCTCCGCTGGAGTGTATATTTTCCTAATGAAATGCTCTCCAAATTTTCGGAGCAAAGAATCGATACGCTCTATATCAACGATATCGACTCCCACCCCTATTATCATATTACTTCGCGACGAATGGCAACAACGCCAAGATCCGAGCACGTTTCACAGCTTTTGCAATTTCACGTTGCCGCTTTATTGGTTGCATATTCACCCTGCTGGGAATTATCTTTCCACGCTCTGAAACGAATTTAGCCAACAACCTGACATCCTTGTAATCAATGACCAACTCCGCTTGTGATTTGTTTTGCTTGCGTTCATTATTTTCCATGTCTATCTCCTTATTCTTTCGCTGCCTGATGCGTTTTGTATTCACGTTTCATCAAAGCTGATGGATTGTTGTCTAATCTATCAACGCGTATTATCAAAAATCTGATAATGTCCTCGTTAAGCCTAAAACGACGTTCAAGCTCCTTTACACACTCAGCATTAGCGACTACGTTCAAAAGAACGTAATGCCCCTTCTTGCATTTTTTTATCGGATAGGCAAGCGTACGTAAACCGCAAAACTCAGTCTTCGTGACATCACCACCATGTGCCTTGACCACCGATACTACGTCCTGCGCCAGCGACTCCACATGTCCAGACGACGCTTCTTGACGCACTATAAACACTGTTTCATAAAAATTCATTCTCTCTCCTTTCGGTTGATTACTGAAAACAGCAACCAGCTTGCCACTTCTCGACAAGCAAGGTCTGCATCCAGTATACACCAGCCAACTCTA
>JAFSTL010000052.1 GCA_017450545.1 Alphaproteobacteria bacterium | reverse complement strand
TATTTCCCTTGTACGGCATATCTGATTCCTGCGGAGCATCCATATTCCAACCCTCAAGCGTACAAAACGGATATGTTGTGACAGCATTCATCTGGTGATTTGCATCATTCATGACAAACTCAACTCCAGTTCCAATTTGACAAAACTTTCCGATAACAAGTTTGTCCTTACTCCAGGGATAAAAGTGCGTCACATGAGTTTCAAATTCAGAATCCGCGATGTAGGTGAAATCCCCAACAATAATGTTGGGGTTCTTAACCGTAGGCTTCACATATATCTCTTTCTCATAGCCTGAGATAGGATGTATTACATTTGGATCCGGAATTTTTTTGTCGCTCATATAGATCCATTTGCTTAGGCTAAATATGAAGCTAAATCCAGCATTCTATTTGAGAAGCCGAATTCGTTGTCATACCACGAAATAACACGACAGAATTTGTCATTGATGACAGTTGTCCCCGTTGCATCAAATATCGAACTCAGCTTCGAGTGATTGAAATCGGATGAAACCAGTGGCTCATCGTTGTATCCCAAAACCCCTTTCAATTCCCCTTCAGACGCCTGCTTCATAACCTGATTTATCCTTTTTGCACTTGCCGGTTTCACCAGATTGCATTTCAAGTCAACCAACGAGACATTTGGTGTTGGCACTCGTATCGCCGTTCCATCTAGTTTGCCTTTCAACTGAGGCAAAACCAATCCGACTGCTCTTGCCGCACCTGTTGTGCTTGGTATCATCGAGAGAGTTGCTGCTCGCGCCCGCCGTAAATCTTTATGAACCGTATCTATTAGTCTTTGGTCGCCAGTATACGAGTGTATCGTGGTCATAAAGCCACACTCTATTCCGAATTCCTTATCAAGAACATACGCAATCGGCGCCAGGCAATTCGTTGTGCACGAGCCGTTCGAAATCACTGCATCACTATCCTTGATGCTCTTGTGATTTATGCCATAAACAACCGTAGCGTCCGCGCCCTCCGATGGTGCTGATACGATAACTCTTTTCGCTCCAGCTTTAATGTGCTTCTCTGCATCAACTTTTTTTGTAAATCTGCCAGAGCACTCGAAAACAACATCGACACCCAATCCGCACCAATCTATAGCTTCCGGATTTGACTCGGAAATCATTCTTATATTGCATCCATTTATCGCAATTCCATCCTCAGTTTCCACGACCTCTTTGCTGAATGCACCGTGCACCGAATCGTGCTTCAAAAGGTGTATATTCGTTTTTTTATCTGATAAGTCGTTTATGCAAACTATTTCAATGTTGTTATATTTTCCTGCTTCTTCATATGCCCGCAAAACCATACGACCAATACGTCCAAATCCATTTATTCCTATTTTTAACATTTCGTTCTCCTTTACTTTCTATATTCTTCTAAAATTTTTGATTTAATTGTTTCAGCGTGTTTCTTCAAACGTACCGCTGAATCTTCATGCGAAGTCACGACCACGTCGACGCTCGCCTCGCCCCTTAATTGTACCACAATTTTGTAGGTGCATGTCTCGGTGCTATCAAATAATTTTACCTTGACCATGCCGGTTTCGAGTTTCCCTACCTTCTTATCCATAAAGTCAATCGGAAAATCCTTCAAAGCAATAATAGTGGAATTCCAAAGTTTATCTTTCGGATTATTTGTAGCTACCTTCTCTACCACAATCTCATTACCCGATATGTCTTTTTTATCTAAATATTTCTTTAAAGGAGCCCTTTCCCCTTTTATCAGTGAACCAAAGCCATATCTGGCGTTATCCATGTAATCTACAGGTTCATCTGCCTTGAAATTTTGATTAGAACAGCCAGAAACGAGAGCGCCCGCCAAAAACCAACAAAGCAATCTTTTCAAAATTATCCACCATCTACACGTCAAAATCGCCTGTAATTGTAGCATACTTCGCTCGGTTAATCTATTGCCCACAGCCATCTTCGGGAAAATATGTCTTGCATTTTTGGGAAAGGTGTGGCATCCCACGACTATAGGAGATGTTTGAAGTTCCATTTTTTGACAGGAGAAAGATAATGAATGCTTTGAAAATTTGCTTATGTAGCAATATAGTTGTATACAGTTTAACTAACTGTGTTGGTTTTTCTATGGAAATTGATGATATAGATCATCTCTCAATAGGAATAGCTTGGAGAGCGCATGCCAGTTTGAAAGTAAACGAGCCGAACAGCACAGCGTGGTATACACAAGAAAAATATAAAAATTCGATATATAACGTTGTGGCAGAAGGTATTGAGGATTGCGTAGCTGGAAGGGCGGAGTTTAAAAATATACATTCGTCTAGAAATGAAGTCGTGGAATTTGAAGTAAAGCCGACAAAGGAAAATCCATACACAGCTGAGAATTGGAATGCTGTTGTATTATGGCAAGGACTATATCTGGTGACGATAAATATGCCAAAGATGGCTTCTATATAGGCGTTAAAGGTTCAGATGAGATTGTTGAGCAAGTTGGAAAGTTGATTATAAAAGAATATAAATCTGTTGTTTCTAATGTAGAATCATATGTAAACAATGCTGTTTGGGATATAAAGCAATATGCAAACGAGCTTAGATTATACGAGTTCATTGCTGATTGGAATAAAAAATACTGGATGATTTACAAAAATCCTGAAGAACAAAAACACAAGGAGATCAACAAAACGATGATTGAAAGATCTAATCAGATATATAACACAATATTATATCAGTATCAAGGAACAGATTGTCAATTTAATCAAAATGTTGCTGAGGTTCCTGATGAACAAAGCAAGTGGATAAAGTATGGTAAAGATGTTTTCGAGCGTGAAGCAGAAATCTATAAAAATGGCAGCAATGCAGAAGTAATAAGATATCTTAACGAGGATCAGAAAAGAAGCTCAATATTAAACAATAACTTTACGATTATAAACTCTGGGTCTGGAAAAGTGAGAGCAGAAATCTTACATGACAATAAAGATAAACTAAGCTTATCGATGATCTACGAAGAACTCTGCTGCTTAATGTTCCACAGTAAATGCACAGCAAATGTATGCGACAAGCTAGAAAAAAGAATAGTATCATCATATAACCGATATAAAAGTGAAGGACTCACAAAATTAAAAGAAGAAATCAGACAAAAAATCTTATATTATAGACCAGATATATTCCTGAGATATGACAGATTACACGAATTATGTAACGATAGTGCAGCCCCTGCGGATAACAAAAGTGATAAAAACGATAAGGATGTCAAAGATACTCGCATTCCGTTATCTCTATTTACCCAACTTGTTGATGAATTTGGCAAAATCCGCTATGAAATGGGTATGCGTGATGAAAAAGGCAAGTATCCGCATGGATATATTGATGCAAAATATCGAAAAAATGATGGAACTTTAGTTGAAGAAAAGATTGAAATGCCTTTGTTCAATGGAAAACTCGTCAAAGATTATTTCTATGAAAATGACTGTGTGTTTCTTTTGCCAGGACAGAAGTATTCGGAAAATATTGAGACAAGCAGTATTTCCACACAAACGGAGGAGATTTCGTCACCTTCGGAGAAAGAAATAAAAGCGGAAGCGAGAAAGAAAGGCGAGGCAGTATTAAGGATGAAACGCACGAAGCGAGAAAATGTCTTAATAACTGGAGGAAAAGGCTATAAAGTAAACGAAACATTTTTGGGAATAGAGAGTATAACTCAAACACGCTCCGCCAGCCCTAGCGACAAAAATCGAAACGGCGGAAATCATACCAATGGTGATTATTAGAAAGGTGTGGTACTATGGAAATAGTAAGAATGTTTTTCTAAGGAGAACAAGAAAAGTGAAGTTCAACTTAAGTAAAATTAAGTATTCGAGTGGAGGGATATATTTGCGGTGTATTGCAGTAATATTTGCGTTTATACAGTGTTGTTATGCTGAGACTGTTATAAATACAAAAGAGGAGTTTCGGCACTTTGTGTATGAAACTGGATGGAGAGCTAATGCAAAGAATTGCAGCGCTCGAGATAAAGACAAATGGTATAATGACAAAATATACGAGGACTCGATATACAAAGTAATACCCCAGGCGATTGCGGATTGTATGCAGAAAAAGGCGGAGTTTAGTAATGTTGGG
>JAFSTL010000051.1 GCA_017450545.1 Alphaproteobacteria bacterium | reverse complement strand
TTTTTATAAAACGGTTCGTTCCATTTGTGTATAGCAAGGATATTTCGCCATCATCTTTTAAAATTTCAGTCATGCTTTTATCGTATGCAAATACATTAATAGTAAAAGTTGCTATTAGGTTCACAAATAAGAAAATTTTTACAATGCAGGTCATTACGTCGAATCGTAAAGAATCAAACCGCTTACAATCATACATCACTTTTTGACAAATACCGTATTTTCCAGCGACCTTGCTCGAATATTGAGTGAAACGAAAAATGCAAGAGAACCACTAGGGTGTGAGACACAGTAAACGCGCCGAGACAGAAATAATTTGTAACAAAACGCAAATGGATGAGGTGGTAACATTCGTTTATGGATGATGTGGTGCAAACAAACGGATGGCTATTAAACCTGGACATCACGAATACGATTATTCAAGTTGGGAGGATGAGAAGATATATGAAAAAGCATATAAAGCATCATTAAAAAATCCAAGTGAATTTTGGAATAAATATGTTGATGATATTTCTTGGAAAAGAAAGCCACAGACCTCATATAGTAACAAGTGGCTAGATGGAGGCGTTTCAAATGTTTGCTATAACTGTGTTGATAGACACGCGCTGAGTACTCCAGATAAACCAGCCATTATTTGGCATGGTGATGAATATGGTGAGCGTCGCGAAATTTCGTATGAAGCGCTTCGGAAAATGGTTCAAAAAATAGCCGCAATTCTGAAAAGTTACGGTGTCAAAAAGGGCGATGTTGTTGGAATTTATTTGCCGATGATCCCTGAAGCAATAGCATCGATGCTTGCTTGTGCTAGGATTGGCGCTATTCACTTGGTGGTTTTTGCCGGATTTTCTTCAGAAGCATTAAAATATAGATTGACAAAATCAAACGCCAAAGCTATCATCACTGTAAATTCATTTAAGCGGGGCGGAAAACGGATTGATTTACAACAAAATATAATTTGCAACATAAATATAATAAACCTTGACGATGTAACCATCTCTGATAATATGAACACCGATATAGAATGGCAAAATTCAGATGATGATTTGTTTGTCTTGTATACTTCCGGCTCGTCAGGAAAACCAAAAGGCGTATTGCATTCAGCACTGCCATATATGCTGTACGTCGCGACGACATTTAAGATAATATTTGGAATTAGGATCGATGATGTGTATTTTTGCACTTCTGATATCGGCTGGATTACTGGGCATAGCTATATAACCTATGCGCCACTTTTTCATGGTTTAACAACAGTAATATTTAGTGGAAGTCCGACTTATCCAAACGCTGATAGGTACTGGCAGATTATCGAGCAAGAAAAAGTGTCTATTTTTTACACGGCGCCAACGGCGATACGTTCTCTCCAAATGTTTAACAAAAAGTTTGTTAAAAAACATGATTTATCATCGCTAAGAGTGCTTGGAAGCGTCGGGGAACCAATCAATAAATCCGCTTGGAAGTGGTATTTCGAAACGGTTGGGAACAAACGATGCCCCATAATGGACACGTGGTGGCAAACGGAAACCGGCGGTATAATCCTTGCCCCCTTGCGCAACTTGAATCAAAACCCGGGGCTCGCAGGAAAACCGTTTTTTGGAGTAGAAATAGATATAATCGATGGCGAATTAGTTATCAAAAACAAGTTTCCTGGACTTTGCAAATCAATTATTTCTGACAATAGCTATACTAGCAATGCATTTTATAACACCGGTGATGGCGCCGTATATGAAGGTTCGGACATAAAAATAAAAGGAAGAATGGATGATGTCATAAATATTTCTGGACATAGATTAGGCACGGCGGAATTTGAATGCGCAATAAATAAAATCGATGAGGTTAAAGAAGTCGCCGTCGTGGCAGTTCCTGATGAATTGAAAGGGCAGACTGCATTCGCGTATATCGTGCCTATTGTCTCAAATATTGATCCTGAGATACTTGTTAAAAAAATTATAAACTCGACAAGGGCTACTATCGGTTCTATTGCAAAGCCGGATTATATAGCTATTGTGCCGGATTTACCAAAAACTCGGTCTGGCAAAATAGTACGCAAATTGCTCCGGGATATTGCAAACGGAATCGAAACTCCCTCTGAACTACATTCAGTTGTTAATCCAGAAGTAATAGAAGATGTTAAATCATCTGTTAACAATCCGATATTTTGCCCAGACATGTGTAAATTGCCTTAACATATTAGACTGTGTTTTTGGGGATAAATTTCGCTCACTTTCTGTCAAAATTATCTGTTCTTAGAGAAATTTTGTTATAATTTTTAAAGTTAATCTTTTATGAATTGATTCAAAGGAATTCAGGATGTTTGGAAAAAGACAAATATTAATAGGTCTATGTGCTGTGGTATTATCTGGAAGTGTGATCGCGTCTGATAATTCCTCAGCATTGCATGGTCAAGATAACGCGCAGACATGTGTCAAGCCATTCGACCATATCAGCAACATTCCGTTAAATCCCAAAGTTACAGGTTCTGTTAATCAAGATGATTGGGAATTAAGATTTAAATACCTGAAAGATTTGGATAAAGAGATCAATTTTTACCTTCCTCTTATTTCCTTAACTGAAATG
>JAFSTL010000050.1 GCA_017450545.1 Alphaproteobacteria bacterium | reverse complement strand
TGATTTATGCGTCGAATAATCACGTCCGGTGGCAAACTCTGCGACCTTCCACGAGTGTATGGAACGATGCAATACGTGCAAAAATTGTCACAGCCATTTTGGATAGGCAAAAATGCGCGCACTCTATTTTGAAACAGTTCATCACTTTCTTCGAGCATCGTGTCGCAGTCAAACTCAGATATGTCTGCATTATGCGAAACTTTTAAATACTCCTTTATATCAGTTTTGGCTCCGTTGCTTATCACGGTTACATCGTCTAATTCATCAAAATACTTCGCATCAGTAACAGTCGCACATCCGGTAACGACCACCCTCGCTCCTGCATTTTCTCGTATCGCCTTCCTCACAGCTTGTTTAGATTGTCGTTCCGCTTCATGCGTTACTGCACATGTGTTTATTATAATAATTTCATCACTTGGTTCTAACTTCTCTAATATTTGTTTTGCAACTTCAGTCTCATAGAAATTGAACCTGCAGCCCAATGTTATTGTCTTAACTTTTGACATATTATGCTTTTTTCTCTGCATCACTTAACACTTTTGACCGCTTATTCCAAGTTAATAGCAAAAACACTGATGCACAACATGCAGATATCATAGTTGCAATGAAAACATAATTCCATCCGCAATTATCGGCAAGCCACCCAGCGCCAAATCCAGCGATTGCGGTTCCCGCGTATCCAAGCGTTCCAGTGAAGCCAGAAGCAGTCGCTGCAGCTCGCTTCGAGGCAAAATCAGCCGCTGCAACGCCAATCAATATTTGTGGACCCGAAATCAAAAATCCTATTCCCAACATACAAACTGAGCTTATCACATGTGAATCTTTGGGAACTATCCATAATATTGAAACCAATATGCACAATATTATCATACACATTGAGGATACGGGACCTCGTCTCCCCTTAAACACTTTATCTGAAATATATCCAGCGCATAGACCACCGAACATACTTGCTATATCGAATGCCACCATCTGGAAACCGGCCCCAGCTAAACTGCTACCCTTTGACTCTAAAAGCAAAGTAGGTCCCCAGTTCAAAAATGTCATGCGACAAATATATACAAACAAATTAGCTAATCCAACATACCAGACTAACTTATTTCCAAGAGCCATTTTCAACGTTTCTTTGTAGCTCAAATGCATTTCTCCTTCGGCTTTCCATTTCTCACTTTGATCAATTGAAGCTATACCGGTCATCTTTTCTACTGAAGGCAAATTCAAAGATTCCGGAGTATTACGCAGTCTATTAAACACAAAACCAGCAACAAGTATTGCTACAATGCTTGGAATAAAGAAAACATACCGCCAGCCAAAGTGCATCAGTATATATGGGGCAATTGAAACTATTAAAGCGCTTCCGAATTGATGAGAAGTATTCCACAAAGCCCACTTTGTTCCTATCTCTGTCGGGCTATACCAATGCGTTAGCATCTTAGCACATGCAGGCCACCCCATCGATTGAAAACAATAATTTAACGCCCAGAATATTGCAAACATAGGGATAATTGAGCTAAATCCCATACAAATATTCACAAACGCAGAAAGCAATAATCCGCTTGTCATAACGTAACGTGCGCTATACCTGTCTCCCACCATTCCGAAAAAGCATTTACCGATGCCATATAAGATAGCCGCTATTGAAATAACAATCCCTATATCAGATTTCGTAATATGTAAATCAGAGCAAATCGCTGGTATTGCTATAGAAAAATTCTGTCTAACCAAATAAAAAGCTGCATATCCAATCATAATGGAATACATCGTTCTAAATCGCCAATATCCAAACACTTTGTTGCAACTATCAGAATATTGAGATTTGTTCCTCTTTCTTAAAAACGTCATTCAAGCTCCTTAATTTTCAATAGACTTAGTCAGTATTTCGAGATTTGTTGCAAACTCACGATCTTTTGCAATATTCTCCTTAACTTTTTTAACCGCATGTATTACCGTCGAATGATCCTTTCCGCCAAAATTACGTCCTATATCCGGCAACGATTTAGTCGTCAACTGTTTCGCCAAATACATCGCAACATGTCGCGCTGTCGCAATAGCCTTTTGTCGCTTTGCAGAAGTCAAATCACTCAACTTTATGTTATAAAACTCACACACCTTTCGTTGAATCAAGTCCATTGTAATATATTTTTCGTTAGAACGCAACAAATCTCTCAATACATCGCTTGCCATATCAATTGTTATGGTTTTGCCAACCAATGTTGCATGCGCAACAACTCTATTTAATGCCCCTTCTAGTTCACGTATGTTTGAGGTAATTTTCATTGATAAAAATTCAAGAACTTCATTTGGAATTTTTACTTTGTGTTTCTTAGCTTTTGATTGCAAAATTCCTAACCTCAGCTCATAGTTTGTCGGGTGTATATCTGCAACCAGCCCCCATCCCAGACGCGATCGCAACCGCTCTTCCATACCATCTAAATCTGATGGTGATTTATCTGCAGAAAGTATGATTTGTCGATTATTATCGACCAATTCGTTAAATGTATGGAAAAACTCTTCCTGTGTTGTGTCTTTACCACCAATAAATTGAACATCATCAATCATCAAAACATCAACATTTCTGAACATTTCTTTAAAGGACATTGCATCTTTATATCTAAGTGACTTTATAAATAGATACATAAATTTTTCTGCAGAAAGATATATAAAGCTTTTTTCTGGATGACTTTCTTTTATATGCCAAGCAATAGCGTGCATCAAATGCGTCTTTCCGAGACCAACACCGCCATACAAGAACAAAGGGTTAAATGCGGGAGTATCCGATTCTGCAACTCGCATAGCCGCAGCGTATGCGAATTCGTTCGGTTTGCCCACGATAAAATTTTTAAACGTAAACTTTTTGTCCAAAATCGTCATACTAGCTAAGTTCTTAGGAGTTTTCTTATCTGACTTTTCAATTATCTCAACATTATTATTATCATAAGCATCTATATTCAGATAACTTATATTGCAACCGCTTGAATTCAGCGCTTTCACAATAATGTCAGCATATCGCCAACTGACATTATCACCAATGTATTTTGTTGGTGCGGAAATCTTGGCTGTGTCATCATCTATTTCTATCAAATAGAGCTTAGAAATCCAAGTCTCATAATCGCTTGAACCTATTGCTTTCTTTACATCTTCTAAGGCTTCGTTCCAAATTTGTTTCAAATTTTCGCTTGTTTTATCCATCATGCTCTATTTCCTTTTTGCATCGGTCAATTTTTCTAAACTTATATCTGAATGCAGTTCCATCTTATTAGGCAAAAATCTCACTGTTAGCTCACGTGCCAATCCTATATTCTCCATATATTTTCCTGGAGTTGTGTATTTTGCGAAAATAAACGCCCCTTTCGCCTTTGTATACGACCGCAACTTGATTTGCTTATTTATTTGATTTTTCCCCGGAATTAAATCGTATTGAAATAACTCTATATTGTCTTTATATGTCTTCTTCAAAGAAGATACGTTTTCAAAATACACCTTCGCATCCTTCATTCCGCTTAATTTATCAAACAAATCTTGCGAATAAGCCACAGTTATGTGGCACACAAACGAAGCACCACGGTTAGCTTGCGGATCTACTTCAAAATCGACGACCTTCAACCAAACAAGCGAAGCCGGAATCAAATTACTGCAAGCAACCAAAGCGCTCGTGGCAAGTATTGCCAAAATTGCAATTTTTATTTTATTGCGGGACAACTCGGCTACGTCCTTTTTGGCTGTGAACTATATACACTTTTTGTCCAACTGAAATCGCCGGTGACGTTCCTTGCGCAATCGTCACGACCGACCCGTTATCCAACTTCACCGTGTATTCAATTCCATCTTCTGCACGTGACGCTATTGCATTTCCAGCAACTCCGCCCGCAACTGCACCAGCCGCGCCGGTCAACAGCTTCTGTTTGCCTCCGCCAATCATACTGCCCAAAAGTGCGCCTCCAGCTGCCCCCAAAGCAGTCCCAGCAATCGATGTATCCGGCTTCAATTCAACGCGTCTAAGCGAAATCACGACACCATTGGTTGTCTGCGAAACTTCTCCAACCTGCGCCTGATCGTATCGATTTCCGGAAAAATCAGAACCGCACCCAGATAATACGATCGCGAACGCAGTCGCAACCAAAGCTTTTTGAAAATTCATCACTTAAATCCAACACAAAAACCCACTTCCTATTATTATACACCGTCGCAAGGAAACCGTTGTGTATAAGTTCGTGACCCCCTTGCCTGAATATAGCACAATAAAAAAAATGTGCTACGATTGGGAACTGCGAAACAAAAGATTGAGACAAATTTATGGTAAAATGTAGGTATTGTGGATGCAAAGAATTAAGTAAAGACGGAATAATAAAAGGTATACGGAGGTATAAGTGTAAAAGATGCGAAAAAACTACTAGAGAAAATGATCAACGATACAAATATAGCATAAGCACTCGGTTGAGAGTATTAAAGGGGTATTTGGAGGGCGGTGGCATCATGGTGCTGGAGCGACTAACAGGTGTCCCAAATCCATTAATAATAAAATGGATCAGAAATTATGCAAAAATTTTAGGAGAATAAATTGCAAAAGCAACTGTATCCCCAAACCTCGAATACGTAGAAATACTAGAGATGGTCGAACTTTTACATACTGTAAAAAAACAACACAGAGTCTATGTGTGGCTTGCTGTTGACCGAAACCGAAACAAAATTCTTGATTTTGAAGTGACGGAGACACGTGATTTGCTTTCGTTTAGGAAGCTTGCATATAGGATTAAAAAAAAATTTAAGATAAATATATTGTGTACCGATAGCAATTTTACGTATCAAAAAAAATAAAATTATCTAGTAAGCACGTAATAAACAAATCTGCAACATGTTTAGTCGAAAGTAAAAATTCAGTTATACGTCGAAGATTGGCACGGTTTCATCGACGAACAGGTTGCTATTTAAAAGCAATGGATATGATTTCCTCTTCTTTGCTTTTGTTGTTTAATGAGAAATTACTCTATTCAATTAGAGGTTAGAAGCTCCCTATATCATAAGCCACGCTCTAAATATCACGCATTCATTATACCGATAATGCCAGTTAAGAACAAAAGCTAGCTTAGCTAGACCAACTTTTGTTCATCTCTTTGCTAATCACCTCCAAGATTACGGTGAGCTTCTTCTTCGTTATCAATTTTTACTTCAACTGGTTGTAACTTGGGATTATTTTCAAACATTGTTGTTGCTTCTATTTTTGTAAGCGAATGTATCTTTGCAATATATTCTAGATTTTTATTGTTGTCAAATATTTTATTTATTTTTGTTACCGGCGTTAGGTTTCCGTAGTCATCGTATCTATACAAATACAGCTTTGTGTCAAATCTTCTGATTGAATCACTATTTGTAACTAGTTTCTCAAAATCTAAAATGTCATATGCACTTAGTGAGTCGCCTGCTGTTATGTCTATTTTTTTTATTCTGTCTCCGTAGTCTTCTATAGTTAGATCTCGTATGCATTGTGGATCTATTTTTATTGTATATTCTTTTCCTGTGTAACTTTTGGGATATCCAATGTTGATTTTTATATCGCCAGGGTTTACCCATGACTTTTTTGGATATACGTCGTCTTTCGTTATCCAGGCAAGGTGGTAGACTTCGTCGGAATCTAGATACCAGCCTACATTTATTCCCTCTTCTCTCAATTCTTTTTGAGGATATAATGAAATATATCTGATTTGGCTACCATTGTTTAATCTTTGTAAAGCTTGCCAACAGTTTTGATTTGACAGTATATTCATGTAAGGATATACATAATATTCATATACCTTTCCACGCTTTATATTCATATATGAATCTATTTCTCCATAACGTATAGCATATATATCGTATAGCAAAATATTCTTTATTTTATTCCGTTCTATTCCTATTTCTATTTGCTCTATATCGTTGCAACTAGTTTTTCCATCTATTTTATAGATTAATCCCTTACTGTATAGTTTGTTGTTATTTATCGTTACTCTTGCTCGCCCATTCTTATCATAGTCTACACAAATTTGACTTGTCTTATAAATCTCATTAAAATGTTCGTTGTTTGTAATATAATTTATTAAATCTAGTTCATTAAAATATTGTTTTATGTCCGCAAAAGCTCGTTCTATATTTTCTTTATACGCACCTCCGTAAATTTGCTCTATCTTTCTATTGAAGATATATTCATCAAAGAACTTATTTATTACGCCGTCAGAGTTTTCAACACTTATTCCTTTT
>JAFSTL010000049.1 GCA_017450545.1 Alphaproteobacteria bacterium | reverse complement strand
GTTGAAAGCAAAGGAAAGTTGGTCTTCACAGGTCCCCAAAAATACAGCATAACCCACCAAATCACGTTTAAATCCGCTGGTTTACTTTTCTCAGCAAATCGCATCATATGCCTCAACGGCGCTACAATCGAATTCGCATTGTAAATGGGGAGGTAACAGCCCTCCCCTGCTCCGCTTTTCGCTGTGGACGACGAAATGACTTGCGAAAAAAGAATGTACAGAAATTGACCCCCACGTTGTCCCATATGAAATAATGCCATATGCGAGCATGTATGCTTTTCCAAAATTGTTGAACAAGCCATTTCGATATTTTTGCATTTTCCTCTTGCTATCAGTGCAGCTATTTCGTACAATCGAACCATAATCATTGATGGTGGAATTTTTGGAGTGATAGTCGAAAGAACACATCTTGCAAGCCTCAGTTTGATGGTGCTAGCTTGTGCTATAGCTGTGACTGAGTATACAACGTATACCCCTACCCTAGCCCCTGATAGCATGGATTATGATGCAGGGCAAAGCGGGGATGATGAGAAATCAGATGTGCTGGATGACGATGCCGAAAAAAACACCGATGAGGAAGAAGAGATAGAGCAATCTGAAGGCGTAATGGACGTCTCCAAAAGCGATCCATTCGCATCTGCCGGAGAAAAAGAAGTGACGATCAGCAGCGGTGATACGTTAGCCAGCGTTATTACTAACCTTGGATTTGATAAAACAGATGTATATCTTGCCTCAAAAGCTTTATCAAGAGTCTTTAATTTGCGTAATTTGAAAATTGGGCAAAAAATTGTCGTTAAAGGAACGAGAGATAAAAAGGGAGATTTGACGCTAAACGGGATAGAGTTGCGTCCGGACTATAAATCCAAGATTCTCGTTAAGAAGAACGAGTCTGGGTACAGCGCTGAAAAACTTGATGTGCCTGTAAAAGAGGTCGTCAGAAGCATTTCTGGAAGAATGTTGCCGAAGTCTCCGGAATACTCCTTGAAGAAGTGCGGAGTGAAATTAAGCGTTTCGCGGGAAGCCTTGAGGGGATTATCGCAAGTCGTCAACGTGAGAACTGCCAGAGCTCCGGTCGACTTTGAGTTTTTGTACCAGGATTATTACGACGACGAGGGGCATGTTGTGAAAAAATCAGACCTTCTGTATGCCTCTGTATTCATAAATGGCAAGATACTGAGGATATACAAGTTCACCTATGGAAATACCAGCGAGTTCGTTGATTCGAATGGCGTGATATTAAGCACAAAGAATAGAAATGCCTCATTACTGGGGCAACCGCTCGGAGTTATGAAAGTGACTTCGCATTTTGGCATAAGAAAACATCCAATAAGCGGCAAGATACGCGGTCATAAGGGCATAGATATAGCAGCACGCGTGGGAACTCCGATCGTTGCTCCTGCAAACGGCGTTGTGGAGCGTGCATCATACTATTCTGGATATGGAATGTACGTCAAAATAAGGCACACGGCAACTGTAAGCACGGCGTATGGACATTTGAGCAAAATTGCCGTCAGGACTGGTCAGCATGTGACTAAGGGGCAAACAATAGGGTACGTGGGACGAACCGGAAACACAACTGGATCACACCTACATTATGAACTTCATAAGTGTGGGCATCCTATAAATCCGCTAACTTTTGTTAAAAAAGAACCTCAGAGGCTAACCGGAGATAAATTGAGTAAATTCAACCGGTTCAAAAGAAATGTAAACATACAGGTTGTGGGGTTGATTCCGAGTCGCGGATCAAAAGCAAAGTTGCATAAATATTCTTGATGTTTTTAATAAAAGCAAAGGCTTTGTTATACTATATAATTAGCATACTATTTGTGTTGTTAACAACAATATTTGCGCTTTTGTATAGGTATGGACAGGATTTGCCAAGCGCTGCAACGTTAACGCAATATTTACCGCCCCAAACGACTAGGATATTTGACAAAGATGGAAAATTGTTGGAGGAATATGCCTCAGAACACCGTGTTATTGTGAACGCAAAAAAGATACCTGCTTTAATAAAAGGAGCGTTCATAGTTGCTGAGGACAGAGAGTTTTACACACATTCTGGAATAAATATACGCTGTTTGATTCGCGCGATATTGGACAATACGGCGAGAAACAATTGGGAAACAAGACCGACCGGTGGTTCGACAATAACTCAACAGTTAGCCAAAAACTTGTTGGTCGGTAACAGCAGAACGATTTCTCGGAAAATACGAGAAGCCATTATGGCTGTTCGAATCGAATCAACTATTCCCAAGGATACTATATTGGAAATATATCTAAACCAATTATATCTCGGAAAAGGATGCTATGGAATATTGGAAGCTTGCAATTATTATTTCGGAAAAAGTTTGGAAAATATTGAACCGAATGAAGCCGCTTTTCTTGCATCAATTCCAAGCGCTCCGATGGTTTATATAAACAAAAAAAATTCATTGAGATTATTGAGAAAACGACAAAAAATATTAAACCAAATGTATGAAATGGGGTATATTGATTATAATACATTTATACATAATTTTAATAAAAAATTGAAACTCAAGAACAAAAAAGAAAAACTATACGCCCCATATTTTGCCGAAGAAATATTTCGTATAGCAACAAAATTCATTTCCAGGGATGACTTTTTTAGGAATGGGTATCAGATAACGACTACTTTGGATAGACATATCCAAACCCTAGCACAAAAAGCTCTTGAAGATGGAATAATTGAATATACAAAACAAACAAAGTGGCACGGGACGATAGGAAATATAAAGGAAAACAAAGAGATAAATTTAGCACAAATAAATTCAAAATTGCCTGTAACTCTCAACAAAATTAAATCTTGCTTGGTGAAATTTGTAAAGAAGAAACATTTAATTTGTCAAGACGCTGATGGAAAGTTGATAAATGTTGAAATTCCAGATGGACGTTATAAAGAACATAAGCATAAACCAGGCGATGTTATTTTATGCAGAAAGTTGGATACGGACATATATGAAATATATCAATATCCGAAAGTAACGGGGGGCATAATTGTTATGGATGCGAATAATGGAGATATTTTGGCGCTAGTTGGCGGATATAGCCCTGATATTTGCGCTTTTAACTGCATGACACAAGCAAAGCGTCAGCCTGGTTCAACGATAAAGCCGTTTGTATACGTTTCTGCGCTGGAAAATGGTAAGGATGAGTGCGCCATCGTGGATGATAAGCTGGTCACAATAACACTAAAATCTGGCGCAAAATATACACCGCATAATTATGATGGAAAAGAACATGGAAAAACGTCGCTGCGAGATGGTTTGATATATTCACGAAATTTAACAACAGTTAATTTAGCTTTAGATATTGGAATGGATAATATATCGAATACGTTAAAATCCTTTGGATTAATAAAACGTAATGTACCAATATCGGCTGTGTTAGGTTCTATAGAAATTTGTCCATTGCAGTTATTAAAAGCATTTTCTGCATTTTTTAATAAGGGAAAGATGATAAACCCGCGGTTTATAAAACAAGCAAACCTGAAATGGCTGGTCAGTCGCGAGCCTCCGCGACAAGTGATAAGTGAACAAACGGCTGAAACTATGAAGAATATTCTTCATGACGCCGTAATCATAGGAACCGGGCACAGAATTGCCACACTGGAACAACAATTGAATGTAAAATTTTATGGAAAAACTGGCACGACCAACAATTTTAAAGATGCTTGGTTTTTAGGTGCAATCGAGACAACCTCGAAAACACTGCTGGTTTGCACTTTTGTGGGGTATGCATTCCCTAAATCACTGGGCGAGCATATGTCCGGAGCGAAGGTCGCTCTTCCTATATTCGCAAACTTCGCAAAAAGCTTAATAAGAAACGGTTGCTCATGACCTGGCAGTTACGCCCTACCCTCGCCCGCTGGTATGAAGATATGAATTCACTTCAATTTTTTAATTGCTTCGATTAGCTCCTTATAGGATTTTTCCTCATCTGGATTATCAAACGCGTCGCCGTGAGCATGTGTTGCATACCTCTCCATATAGCTCATCCCAACATCTCGCTCGCTGTCCAATTTCTTCAACCCCAGAGCAAAATTCGCGATTGATGACGGGTCACGGTCTGCCTCTTCCTTCAAAAACGCCTCAACCGCCTCTGCATCTTCATTTTTTGCCCAGTCCTCCACCGCCTTTGTCTCATTTCGGTGATTAAGCGCTTCCAACAAAATCGCAGAATTAACATCACCTGAGTCGGTTAAATCTATTGATAGATATCGGCGAACTAGTTCGTTCATAGCACGTTTCGGAGATACCCCTGCAAGGGAGACTGGCGACTTTGATATAAATTTAACAATCTCAAATGGCAATTTTGTAACATCTGCTCGCGATTTATCTATTTCAGGCTCATCCCCTGCCCTTCTCTCCAATTCCTTCTCAGCCATATCTGGAGATATGCCATAAACAGTATCTTTTCCGGAAGCTATTTGACGCAGTATGTCCTTGTGTATCTTTTTTGGATCCCCGCTTTCTTTGTTTTTAGAAACCGGTCTTTCAACAATTTTATCTTCAGTTTGCGGTTGGTTCTTTTCACCTGTTCTAGATGAATAAAAAGCTATCGCGACACCAATCACGGCTATGGAACCAACAAGCAAACAAAATTTCTTAGACATTTTTTTCGTCCTCAAATCTTTCTTACTTAAGGTTACCCAAATAATGTTAAAAAACCGTTAATTTTTCAAAAGAACAACAGATCACCTTATTGATCCTCCTCAATTTGCACTTGAACAGCTTTTGGTCTTGGTCTGATGCACCGTTTGCGCCGCTGAAATGTTCGTGGACGAGATTCTGCTTGAGCAACGAGGGTCGCATCTGCATCCGCGTTCTCAGGACTGCCTTCACCCGAACCAGGGGTCACCGGTGGTGTAAATTTTTCAAGAATTATCCGATTGTAATGATCCGCACACTGCAAATTATACTCATATAAAACCCTATCTCCAGAAGTCATTGCTTCCTTAGCATGATGCAAAAACTTAGCTCTCTGATTAACATAGTATGACTTGCCCCTTACGTTCGTCATAGCGTCTTTTACTAACATCTTCTCTGCTCCTAACAAAAACCTAGCTCATGCAATTATATCACATATTCCAGCATGGGCTTGCACCAATGCTATTTACATAGCAGTAGGCTTGCTCCCACTGCTACGTTCTTCTTTTTAGTAGTTATCTAACCTATATTCATTACGATCGTATCCCAACCTAACTCTCCATTTTTCATATATGTTCTGTATGAATCGTACCAATTCTTTGGTGTTTACTTTTCTTGGGTCAGCTTCTCCCATATCGAACTTATTCCAGAGTTCTTCGATCTTTGCATTGTAATGTTTTATATCGTTTATGTGTAACAATGGTTTCGTCTCGTCCATTTCTAATTTCGAAAGATTATACAAATCTAAAAATGTTTTTTCTTCCTCAGTTAATGTGTCATTTTCCGCTTGTTTATAAAGTTCTCGAACAACCTCTTGTACTTCCATTATTCGGCAACTTGTGAGGAACCTGCTAGACAGCGTATCCAACATAATAGAATCTCTTGCTGTTAGTTCACCATTTTTGTATGTGGCTTTAAACAACTGCCCCTCTTTTCGATTTTTTTCTGGGATATATTCATGAAGCTTTTCGAAGTTTACAAGAATGAATCCCTCTGGTTTTTTATATGCTTCATACCTATGCTCTGTGTCAGCATATTTGTATCTATTAACGGTTTGCCCTTTCCATGTGAAGTAATATACGCATTCATCCTTAGCTTTTTGCGGAATTAGCACAACTTTGTCATACCAACTGCCATCAGCGACACGTCTTTCTATCTTATGTGTTTCGAATAAAGATCTTAGTTTTAGTAAGTCGCGTGTGTTCTTTATATTTTGTGGATTTAAATTTAAATCTCTTATCTTTCGTAAGTATGAATATAAATCCAGTTCGTTGAAATATTGAGTTATATCATGGACTGCATTAGTTAATTCTGACTTATATTCCTTATACATGTCATTCTCTAATATTTTTTGTGCCGTCTTTTCTATCATTTTCGAATCTATTTTAGCATCGCTGTTTTTAACTTGGTTTCAAACATTTATAAGCAGCAAATAATTCCAATTGGACGCGTCATACCGTGCTATATCTTTGTAATTACTCCGTCCATTAGCAATACATTCGATTATATCGTCTTCATCCTTATTTACGTAACTTACACTATCATCTTCATACACTATATTGAACGTCATTTTTGTGAATTCATTTATGAGTACGTCGTATAATGTCAAGAAATACTTGTAATTATCCTCTCTTAGCAAATCTGATGGATTTGTCTTCGCGCGTTGCCTGTCCAAATGTTCTCGATAACTGTCCTGGAAAATCATCACAGCTTTTGCAAAAGATCTGTTAGTACTGTATGCCAACTGATCCCATGCCTGGGTATCACTATCATGGGGCGCATCATCGTATATCCTTGCATCAAACTTGCTGAGCCTGATTTCTTTAACTTTTGGTTTTTCTTTTTTCTCGTAAATTCTTGTGCTATTTGTTTCTGAATTCTCAATTACTTTAGTCATATCAGCGTTTACGACCGCGCTCATCACAACGAGCGAAAAGCTCAGTACCTTCGAAAATTTATTCATTTTTACCTCATAGTAAAAAACTCTCAACCTTATATTTTTATCATATCTAATTTTTTTTACTTCTGTCAAGCCAATCTGAGGGATTCACCTTAGCAATGTAGTATGGTAAGATCATAAGGCAAAGTTTGATTTATCAGGAATGTTATGGAACTAAAATGTTTAAAATGTGGCTGTACAGCGGCGCATAAAAATGGGCATATGAAAGAATACCGGAGGTATAAGTGCAAAACTTGTGGGTATCAATATACAAAAACTACGCCACGTGGCAAACCCGAAAAAGATAAAATTTTGGCTCTGATACTGTTTTTGTCGGGCTTGTCGATGAGAGCTACGGGCAAGATCGTTGGGGTAACGACGCAAAGTGTAATGCGGTGGTAACACAAAATGCATGACAAGTTTATACCTGAAAAGACTGATATTGCAACGGTTACGGAAGTAGAAATGGATGAAATGTATCATTATTTCAAAAAAAAACTCAAAAATTGTGGATCTGGAAAACTATTGATCATCGAAGCAAAAAACTCATCGGGTGGGCGCTGGGACGTCGTGATACCAAAACATTGATAAAGATGTACAACAGTAATGTTTATTCCGAACGTTACGGAAGCTATAAGAAATTTTCCCCAAAAACAACTTGACGAAATCTAAAAAATACACTTCGGCAATAG
>JAFSTL010000048.1 GCA_017450545.1 Alphaproteobacteria bacterium | reverse complement strand
TGATGCTTCGGCATTTCATGATATTTGTTCGTATATCACAGTGGTGAATTGCAACTTTCTCGTGGATGACGGCAAAGTTTCTATGTAGTCTTTTCCTAAAAAGTTGACTCTACGTCCTAATCTATCGACCTCATACCACTCTTGATTCGTGCGTATTGTACTGTTGATATTGCGTTATAAGTCTTATCTGCCAATCCTTTACCCCGCTATTGCGGATTTCGGCATTTTGACGAGTTTTTCTATATTCGCTCTAAAACGAGGTGAGTTTTATAAAGCGGTTAAAGTTGCTGTCATATAACATTTATGTTTCTCTATTTGACCTGGAACATTTATATAATTCTTGAATGCATTTATTTTATTTGCGTTTAAAAGTGATCCATCTAAGTCCAAGCGAATTGGGGAATACGTTACTGCAATCGCCTGTGGTATTACTTTGTATATATAATATTTGTATATTTCTTCGTTATACCATTCATTTCTGCTCGGATTATTTACTACCTCGCTTGCATGGGCTCGCCACCCAGATTCATACATAAAGTGGTAAAACTGTGCTTCAGTTTCTATGATAGTGTCTGCGCAACAACACTGAATAAACGCAAATATTACGGCAACATGCCTCAAATATACCCCCTTCGAATACTTTATTTTTACGTTTCTTCTCTAAAACTACCTATGTCTACATGATATCACTTCGCAAAACAAAGTGCAAGGGGGATTTTTGAACATTGACACGGCGAAATATTGGAGTGTAACATGAAAAAGATATATTTATTCCGATATAGGCGCATTGTATGAAGATATTTGTTGCTTCAGAAGAATCTGATAATCGAATTGCTGTCGTTCCAGAGGTTGCGAAAAAATTAATTGCATTGGGATACGAGTGCGTTGTTGAAGAACGAGCTGGGGCAAATGCTGGATTTGCAGATTATGAATACGAAAATGTCGGAGCTAAAATAATTTCTCGAGACAATGATTTAAAACTTTTCGATGTTGTTTTTTCGGTAAATTTTCCAACCCTGACGTTTAAGGATGGAACAATTATAATTACGAGCAAAATTATTGATTTATCTCTTTGTAAAAAACAAAAGTTAACTGTGTTTTCACTGAATAAAATTCCGAGAACAACGCGTGCACAATATATGGATGTTCTGTCTTCACAAGCTAGTTTGGCGGGGTATAAGGCAATGATTGAGGCCTCGCATGAGATTGGCAGAGCAATACCACTCATGATGACAACAGCCGGAACGATACCTGCGGCGAAAGTGCTCATCATAGGGGCTGGTGTCGCGGGACTTCAGGCGATCGCGACAGCAAAAAGGCTAGGAGGCGTTGTCTCTGCATTTGATGTCAGAGCTTCTGCGAAAGAACAAGTCGAAAGCTTAGGAGCAAAGTTTATAGAAGTGAAATCAGAAGAAAAAATAGATGGTGTATACGCTAAAGAAATGGGAGAAGAATACAAAAAGGCGCAGGAGAAAAAGTTACGTGAAATTTTGCCATCGCAAGATATAGTTATCACTACTGCACAAATCCCAGGAAAACGAGCGCCTGTAATAATAAAAAAAGATATGGTAGAAACGATGAAAAGTGGCGCAGTTATAGTTGATTTGAGTGTCTCGACTGGAGGAAATTGCGAAGCAACGGTGCCGGGGCAAACAGTGGAGCAAAACGGAGTGAAAATACTGGGATTTAATAATATATTAGATTTAATTGCAAACGACGCCTCGAGACTTTATGCAAAGAACGTATTTAACTTTTTTGAATTGCTTATGTCACAAATGGAAATTCAGCCAGATATTTCGAAAATAAATGACGATATAATAAAATCAACATTAATTGCACACAATGGAAATATATATAACACCTAAGATCCATGCGAAAAAATATCGTAGGTCTCACCTGCCATCAAATCTAGCTTAACTCTGGTTTCCAGAAAATTAAAGCAGTTTTGTGCTAATTCAAAACGCCCCTCCCTCCGCAAAACAACATCCAGTCTCTCTTTTAATTGATGCAAATACAAAACATCATTAGCCGCATATTCCTTTTGTTCCTCGGTCAATTGTTTGCATCCCCAATCAGTGCAAGTCTGCTCTTTCGAAATCTCAACACCCAGAATTTCCTTACACAAATCCAAAAGACTATGATGTTGAGCGTAAGTCCTCGATAACTTTGAGGCAATCTTTGTGCAATACACATTTTTCGTCATAGACCCAAGGTACTTATATAACATCATTATATCGAAGCGGGCGTAGTGAAATATTTTTAATGTCTTTGTATCTGCCAACAAATTCTTTATATTCACCGCGTTCGAATATTCAAAAAATTGCACCAAGTGCGCATCACCATCACCCAACGAAAACTGAGCCAAACATAACCGATCACGATGTGGCATCAATCCCATAGTTTCGGTATCAATAGCCACAGAATTCGTTATGTCTCGAACAAATTCAGCCGGTAAATCATTCGTGTGCAGGAATATCATGCTTTTCAGCTATATCAATTTGCTACTCTGATGCTACACCAGTTCTTTCGCCACATCAAGATGTAATCTTATCTATCCGTTACCGTTGTCGTTGTTACATATGATTGTTTCGCTTTTTTCATAGTATGCTACAGGGACATCCAGACCTATCGCAAAGATATATAAAGCCCAGACTGTCACTAAAAACATAATTGTTGACCAAAGTAGTCTGAAAATCAAGATAGCTCCCGCATTATTTTATTTATAATATCTGATTTATTTTCAGACAAAACCAAATCAATCATGTTTGTACATATCGGCTCAAAAACTCGTGGCATAAGTGACTCTAATTCATCTTTATAAAATGGAGACAAAACGTAATTTGCAACTTCCGCCTTATCTAAGGGGCGTCCTATCCCAATCTTAATATGCCAATATTCTCTTCCAATAACTTTTTCTATATCTCGCAACCCGTTATGACCGCCACTACTTCCGCCAAATTTGACACGTATCTGCAATGGACGCATATCCAAATCATCATGTATCACAAATATATTCTGAGGTTCTATCTTGTAATAAGATACTATTTGCGAGACCGCACGTCCAGAATTATTCATGTATGTCTGCGGTTCTTGAAGCAACACTTTTGCATTGCCCTCAAACCTCTTCTCGGCATACAAAGATGAAAAATCTTCCTGAAATTCGGAAAAACCAAGCTCATATGCAATATAATCAACAAGCATAAAACCAACGCTATGTCGAGTATATACATAACTCAAGCCTGGATTTCCCAATCCCACAATCAAAAACATACTTTTATGCAGTTTTCTTTCCAGCTTCAGTTGCGTTTTCCGCCTTTGCTTCAGTTGCCGCAGCAGTTTCTTCTGGTTTTGCTTCTTCCTCGGTCATCTTTGCCGAAACAATAGTTGCTATGACTGCATCTCTTTCAGCATTGACCGGGACAACACCCTCTGGCAATTTCATCTTATCAATAGTAAAGCCCTCTCCAATATCTTTTCCTGACAAATCTATCGTCAATTTTTCCGGTATTGATTCTGGTGAACAGAAACACTCCAGCTTATGAACAACAACGTTAACAACTCCGCCTTTTTTAATTCCAGGAGACTTATCTTCATTGATAAACTCAATTGCAATGCTGACTTTGACCTTCGAGTTTTCAGATATACGCAGAAAATCAACGTGCATCGGGCGATCGCTTATCGGGTCAAATTCTACTTGCTTTGGCAAAAATTTCTCACTTTTCCCATTTATGTTTGCTTCGATAACATGACCCAAAAACGCACTCGAATAACACTCAGCGAGTAACTCTTTTTCCCGAACAGAAACCAACACAGGTGCTTTTCCATCGCCATATATAACGCCCGGAACGTACCCTTCGTACCTCAATTTCCTCACGCTTTTCTTTCCGGACTCACCTCTATCCATCACAACTAAATTACTTGACATCGTCCTTCATTTCATAAAAAAAATCTTCCAGCTTGTCTCATTATACAACTTTTCCGCCCAAACGGCAAAACTTTCGGGGCTCCTAACCTATTATCGAATAAAGCAGTTCCTCATTAAACAGCAACAATAGAGAGGCAAAAATCATATCCATTGCTTGTGAATAGCAACTTGTTCGTCGATGAAATCGTGCGAGGCGTCTTCGTATAACCGAATTCGTATTTCCAACTAAACATGTTTTAGATTTGCTTATTACGTGCTTATTAGATAATTTTATTTTCTGATACGTAAGATTGCCATCGATACACAATATATTTATCTTAAATTTTCGTTTAATTCTATATGAAAACTTCCTATACGCAAGAAGATCACGTGTCTCCGTCACTTCGAAATCAAGAGGTGCTTTAAAATGGACGGAAGCGCCTCAGATGCTTTCTAAATATGACAACAGCGTGCCAATTCCGGTGTTAGCAGAGATTTAGCATATCTTGTGGCAAAGTGGAGGTAAAGCATAGCCATTTGTGAGTAAAAGGATGTTGGAATTCGAGTTTATATGAATGTAGAGCCTGTCGCGGAAAATTTCTTATAACCAATGGATAAATTGGTTCTATTTTTGATTTACCATATATTATGTCGCCAATAATATTATGCCCGATATGTTTCATATGTACGCGTATTTGATGTGTTCGTCCCGTCAACAGCTCGCAATGTATTTTCGATATTGCTTTAGTTGACGAAAAATACATTGATTTCTCGACTTCATAAAGAGTAATGGCTTTTTTACCACGACTGTTATGCGCTATAAACATTTGCCGGTTGTGAGGATGCCGTGCAATAAATGTTTCAATTTTGCCGCTTCTTGGATATGGCACGCCAAACACAAAACAAACGTATTTTCTCCGTATTAAATTGCCTTTTTCATTTGCGAATAAATTAGCAAAAGCTATATGTGCGTCGTTTGTCTTCGCAATTAGCATAAGCCCGGAAGTGTCTTTGTCAAGTCGGTGGACTATTCCAGGTCGCATTGTCCCGCCAATGTTCGATAGTTGGTTTTTGAAGTGGTATGCTATGGCGTTAACCAAAGTACCGGATTTGTGCCCAGGCGCAGGGTGGCACACCATGCCAGCTGGTTTATTTATGACAATTATAAATTCATCCTCAAAAACAATATCCAAATTAATTCGTTCGGGAATTATTTCGTATTCATACTCAGGTTCACAATCTTCAATTTTTATCACGCACGGGGCAATGATTTTCTTTGATGTATCTAAAATCACTTCTCCATTACATACGATTTTCTTGGATTTTATGAGCTTTTGTATTTTGGTTCTGGAAAAGTCGTGAACCATTTCCGAAATGGCAACATCTATCCGCTTTCCTATTTCGGAATCCGTAATTTCTATTTTCAATTTTCTTTTATCTCACAAACTGTATAAGCCTTTCCAGAAAGTTTCACTCTATCGCCAGCATATTCGACATTCAATACGCCCGTACGCCTTGATGCCTGAAACGCTTTAAAAATAGACTTCCCAGTAACCTCATGCCAATAGCAAGCCAATCTGCAGTGCATGGAACCGCAAACTTGGTCTTCATTGACGCCAATCCGTGGTGGGAAATACCGCGAATACATATCATATTCATCATCTCCAGGCGCCGTAACTGCAATTGAACGACAATCTACCTTTTTTATTTCATCAAAATTAGGCTCGACGTTAAATACATCTTCTTTTGAATTTAAGACAATGACATAAATTAAATCATCTTTAACAACTTCTTTATACGATTTTATGCCGATAACTTTATTCACAGAAAACGGGAAACTACTGCACTTCTGAACCGGTTTTGACGGAAAATCCAAAGTTATATATTCACCGTTATATGATGCCTTTAAAATTCCATGATTGAACTGATAATTTATGTTATTTCCATCAACAATACCTCGTTCAAATAAAATATGAGATGCTGCCATAGTCGCGTGACCACAAATCGGAGCTTCGTCATTCGGCGAAAACCATCGTATGTAAAAATTGTTGCCACCCAGACGTTTCACAAAAGCTATCTCTGCCCAGTGGTAATAGTGCGCCATTTGTTGCATTTCTGAATCACTGGGGTATTCGTCAACAACGCACACCCCCGCTGGATTTCCTTTAAAGGGAACATCTGTAAATGCATCAACTAGATAAAGCATGCGGCTTTCCAGAGAACAACCCACCCCCGTCATTATATCACGTTTCGGGGGTGAATTTGTGTTACAGCTTTATGTTATTCAATCGCACCCAGAAAACTAGTGCTGAAATTATAGACAATTCATATGTGATTATTTTATTGATGTGGTGCATGATATTTAAAAATAATATTCATATTAGGTATAGTAAAATCATAGCCGATAGCTATTTCGTGGTCCCGCTAGAAACCTTCTGCGGTTTTTGTGGTCGCTTTTGTGGATAAGTCGTCTGTTCAATCATGTTTATTTCGCCACGTAAGTCTTGCTTGATTATTGGTATTTTGTTGCCGTCTGGAACATGGCTGAGGCTTATGCAATTTTCAAATATGTCATCTGCTTTTTTGCACTTCCTCATAATTTTGATCACTTTCTTAAGTTCAAACCTTTGCTTAGATTCAAATCCATTCTTAAGTTTAATCAGCTTTGGAAGTTCAATTTTCACCTCAAGTTCAGGTAACTGCAGGTCTGACAGACTTACGCAATTCGAAAACATTTGTGTCATATCGACTGAGGTGATGAAAGGATACTTGTTACTAAAACGTATGGACGATAAATCTCTGCACCCGCTAAACATTCGCTGCATATCCTCCACGTACGATGTGTCAAAGTTTCTTAGATCTAGATATGCTAAAGTGGTGCAATCAGAAAACATATATTGCATACAGATTACATTCCGTGTATTAAATCTTTCTAGATTTAAAGATTTTATCTTTCTACAATT
>JAFSTL010000047.1 GCA_017450545.1 Alphaproteobacteria bacterium | reverse complement strand
TGAACTCACAGAAGCACCAGTTGGAGAATCCACACGTCATCTGGTCTTGGCGTTCACGATCGCTTAACACGAAAGGATTAACATGAAGAAGCTATCTGATATCTTATACACCGTGTTATAATACTTCAAACTCTCATATCGAACTATTTCGTTTTTCTCCGGGGTACGTTTATAGTTATTTCGTATATCCCACATATGCGCACGGTAATGCTCCGTAAAAGCATCGACACCAAATGCAACCTTGATATTTGTCTTCGCTATTGCCTCCAGCTGCTTTATGTCCCTATACTCCAAATCCAACTCAAAATCCGCCATTTCAACAACAGACTCAACGGCATACGCATTTGCTGCAACAACTACGGGACTAACCGCTAATCTCAATAAGGCTTTCATCAAACAACTCCTTTCATCTCTCTGCTAATTTCAGTATACCACAGCTTTCCGCATGGGGCAAGGGGTATTTTTGGCTACATAGCGAAACACTGTTGCTTGAGATTTAGCGGGATCATGCCTTAGAATGTATTATGTTGGTGTTATGAAGATTTTTGCGTTCACTTATGGTATTGAAAAGTTTTAGGAATGCCTCTCACAGTTTTGCGATAAAGATACTTTTTACCGCTATTATTCTCAGTTTTTGTCTTTGGGGAGTAGGTGACATTATTAGGAATTACAATGCTTCCAAGGCTGTCTTTACGGTCAATAACAAGCGGGTTACAGTCGAGCACTTTTTGCGAGCGTTCTCTCACGAGAAGCAACAGGTTCAGAATATGAGCTCTAAGCCTCTAAGCGATGAAGAAATATCGAAGTTAGATATAAAAGGCGCAGTGCTAGACAAGCTTCTTAACGCCTTGGTTCTGGAATGCGCATATGAAAAACTTGGTATTATCGTTCCGAAAAAAAGTTTGACAGAATTAATATATTCTCTGCCACAATTTCAAAGTAACGGTGGCTTTGATAGCAGGATATATACGCAACTTTTACGCCGTTCCGGCATGACAGAAAGCGGTTTTCTCAATGATATAAAGGAGAACATAGCAAGAACGCAATTGCTTCATCCTATAATGGCTGGATACAAAACTCCGACGATTATAAAGAACATGCTTGTTAACGATTTTGTAGCGCAAAGAAATATACTTGTTGCAAGATTTCGGATAAATGCCGTTATAGGAAATGAGAAATATTCAGATGATGAGTTGAAGCAGTATTACGAAGAAAATAAGGAGAAATATACCGTTCCAGAAACTCGTGATGTTTCTATAATGATCATAGACTATAGCAAAGTTGCAGGAACACTGACAGTTGAGGAAGAAGAAGTCGAAAGAGTGTATCAAGAGACAAAAGATTTGTATGTACAAGCTGAAACGCGAGATGTTGAGAGATATTGCTTTACGAATGCATCAGATGCCGAGAATGCGTGGCGATTAATGAATAAAGGGACATCAAAAGCAGAAATAGAAAAGCTTTTGTCTCCCAAAATACATGCCTTGCCGAAATCACAGAGAAGAGATTATTCAACGAAGATAGGTTCGGAAATATTTAAACTGATGCCAGGTGCGACAACGAATGTGGTCCAGATTGGAGATAAATTTTACGTATATAAATTAGTTCATATAAATAAGGTACACCAAAAAAGCAAGAAGCAGATAAAAGATGAAATACGCGAAGAAATGCGCAATGAGAAGCTGAATTCTCCTGAGTTCTATAACAAGAAAAAAGAGATATCTAACAAGATAGATGATAGTTTAGGAGCAGGAAGCACGCTGGAACAGGTGGCACACGAATCAGGAATGACCATAATACAGACAAGTGGCACGCGAAATGCAATAGAGAATGGCAAACTTAAAACAAAAATCGAAGACACCGACACCAGGGAGCAGGTTGTGCGGGCAATATTTGAAACAGATGAGGGGCAAGTAAGCACAATGATAGAGTCACAAAGCGATGAAACTAAAGCGTATGTTGTCTGTGTAAATAGGATAAAACAAAAGCATGAGCAGCAATTTGAGAAAATAAAGACAACAATAAAGAGGGATTATGCACGAAATAAAGGCGACAAAAAGATACAAGCAAAGCTTGATGAAATAAAAGAACTTGATAAAGGGGCGATAGAGACACTAAAAGCGAGATACAAGACCAAACGATATGTACTAACAAAGAAAGAAGTATACCTCTCGAAAGACGACAGCAAGCTGGCTAATCTACTTAAGGGAATACCGACAAAAGAGATGCTGGCTCAAGTAGTATCGAACCTAAAAGTTGGCGGGATAATGTATAAAAAGGTAAGTGACGATGAATACGTGGTTGTTGGATTAGACAGTATAACGGAATCTTCTCAAGATGAATCTGCAGAAAAGTTGCTAAATAGCTATGAGCACAATGCGAATAAATCTATAATAGCTGAAGTAGCAGTGTCTGCATTTAAATCCAATCAGAAAATAAGAATACACAAAGACCTAATTGACACAATAACAAAGGAAAGAAACGATTAGTGTACGCTAAAACAAACGGCAAGTAGGGAGATTTTAATAGAATAAAGCTCCCGAAATGCCCTGGTGAGAAATTGAAAGCGGGCGGGGTTTTCTGGACCAATTAGCAAAAATTTGATAAAATGATTCTGCAATAGCGTTTTTTTTGTGATTTTTATGATAAATGTTGTGTTCTCCACGAATGCCGATTTGAAGTCTGCAAATGTACTTGTCTTAGTCTCAGATGAGATAAATAAAGATTTTGTACCACACACCGTAAAAGAGATGTTTGGAGACGAAGTATCAAGAGGTATAGCTAACGAATGTTCTGAATTGAAATATAACACAATCAAGAGTTTTGATGTTGTTATAAACGGAGAGATAAAGAATGTCATAGTCGCTGGAGCAGGGAAAAAAGAAAAATATACACGCGCCAGCTTTGAAAAACTGGGGGGGTATGTTTTTGATAAGATAACCGCAAAAAATGCCAATGTTTGTGTCATCAATAACTGCGAGATAGAGGGAAATGAAAGAGCTTCATCTTACTTTGCTTCGGGGCTAGTGCTGAAAAGCTGGACTTTTGACAAATATAAAACTACAAAGGAGACTCCGAAAATTTCCCAAATAGAGTGTCAAACAGAATATGAACGAAGCAATAGGAGTACCTTTGACTGCCTAGAAAAAATAATAAATGGGGTTCATTCAGTCAGGGATATGGTGACTGAGCCTGCGAATGTCATGGATCCAGATAAAATGCTGGAAGAATCACTCGCTCTTAAGGAACTGGGCGTGAAGGTCACTGTTCTTAATAAAGAGGATATGGAAAAACTGGGGATGAATGCACTTCTTGGAGTGGCAAAGGGGAGCGATAAGCCAGCTTACGTAATATCTATGGAATACAAAACAGACGAAAGCGCACCTTCAATTTCGCTTGTGGGCAAAGGATTAACTTTTGACTCTGGAGGATTGTGTCTGAAGCCTGCGAAAGGAATGGGCGAAATGAAAGGCGACATGACCGGAGCTGCAGTCGTCATCGGAACGATAAAGACGTTAGCTCTACAAAAGGCTAAAGCCAATGTTGTTGGTGTTATAGGTGTTGTTGAAAATATGATTTCAGGGAGTGCACAAAAGCCGGGAGATGTCGTTGTTGCAATGTCCGGGAAAACCATAGAGGTAGACAACACAGATGCAGAAGGACGGCTGGTTTTAGCGGATGTGTTATGGTATGAACACACAAAATATAATTCAAGTATCGTAATAGATTTTGCAACATTGACTGGAGCAATACAGGTTGCGTTAGGACATGAATATGCAGGATTGTTCTCAAATTCCGATGAATTATGTGATGAGTTGCAACAAGCCTCCCAAACTGTTGGAGAGAAGATTTGGAGATTGCCTTTGCAACAATCGTATGAGGAAGATATAAAGTCCGATATAGCTGATATAAAAAACGTTGGAAGCGGGCGAGGTGCTGGGAGCATCACAGCTGCCGCATTCTTGCAAAATTTCATTGATGAAAAGACAAAATGGGCACATATAGATATAGCTGCAACAGAATGGGATAAAAAGCATAGAGCTTTATCACAAAAAGGAGCGACTGGCTTTGGCGTCAGACTGATGAATGAATTTATATGTAACAAAAGTTTCTGTAATGGAGAACAGAAATGAAGTTAAAGATAAATCAAAAAGTTTTAGAAAAAGCACTAGCGCATGCTAATTGGATAATTGAAAAAAAACAAGCTATACCAATACTTGGGTATATTTTGTTTGAAGCAGAAGCTGGAAAAGGAGTTAAAATAACTTCAACAAACATGGACATGACCATGATAGACTACATTGATTGCGATGTTGTTGCGTCTGGGAAATATTGTCTGCAAGCTTCGTTGCTTTATGACATAACACGGAAAATACGTTCAGGCACGGATATATATCTGGAATATACTGACCACGATAACTCAATAAAGCTCACGAGTAACAAAGCTTCGTTTACAATACATTATATGGAAAGCGATGGGTTCCCACCAATAACAGAAGAGCATTATGAAATAGTTTTTAACATAAAAACAGAGACATTGAAGAAAGCTATGGATGTTGCTAAGGTTGCTATGTTGCAAGACAACTCAAGGTTTCATTTAAATGGTATACATATGCACTATGAGAATGAACTTGGAAATACAAAATTGCGCTTTGTTGCAACAGATTTGTTCAGGATATCGTGTGTAAGCGTGGACGCGCCGGAGGAGGTTCATCAAATGAAGCCGATAATAGTTTCGAAGCGCACGATAGGGGAAATACTGAAGTTAATCGACGGAAGTAATGACGAAAAAGTGAAGGTTTCTATATCAGACACACGAATATCATTCAGTCTCAAATCAACAGAAAATATAGAAACTTCGTTTGAAGCGAGACTGATAAATGGCACATTTCCGGAATATAAGGCAGCAATCGAGGTTAAAAATGACAAGACGTTGACTTTAAACACTTTGGAATTTATAGAAGCCTTAGATAGGGTAAGCACGGTTGTTGTTGACTCAACAAATTCCGTTAAATTGCGTATAACGAGCAATATGCTAGAGTTATCTGGAGTAAGTCGCGAGCTAGGCAGCGCTAAAGAAGAACTTGAAGCGAATTATAGTTCCACTGAACCAATGGAGATTTGCTTCAATAGCCGATATTTGCTTGAATTACTCAAAGAGATTGAAACGCAAGATGTATGCTTAAAACTTGCAACGAGTAGCTCATCGACGTTAATCGAACCAACAGAGACAGGTGAAAAACCGGATGTAAATATGATATTTGCAGTAATGCCGATCGAAATTGTTACAAATTAACATAAGCAATATATAGATGCGTTTCACTAGTTTGAGACGCATCTACTTACATTATTCCTTCTTCATCTATCTCTATTGCAGGTTCTTCTTCTATGGTATCTTTTTCATCTTCTCTCAATATCTTTAATGCTTTCTTTCGTTCTTCGTCAGATTGCTTGTTTTTTATTGTGTCTTGTTTCTTTTTTACGGTTTCATTACGTTTCCTGGGTGGCTCGTAATACTTTGACACTTCGTCGTTTACTCTTTCTTCTTTCTGAGTGGCTTTTATTTCTATCTTTTGTCTCATATTTACCAAAACAGGAACATCTGATATAGCTAAAACATCGCTTGGCATCTCCGGCATCTTTCCCGGAACTGTCGGCACAGGAACACTTTTTATTGACGGATCTCCAGGTTTCTTCAGTAATGTCGGAATAATCCCCATATATATCTTAGCTATTTTTCCTGAATTAAGAGGTATCTTAAAGCATAAAGCAATTTGATTGGGCATCATCTTATCTGTATTTATTGTTTTCGCTTTATATTTCTGCAAAAAGCGTAATACCGCCCAATTACCGACGCATTGTATACGAACCTTATTTCCATCCAGTATCAAATCCGGGTCGTTTTGGTCATAAACAGGCTTATCTGCTTGGTCATCTCCTTCTGCCCACCGGAATGACACCTCTATTGGATCAGCAAAATACCATAAACCTGATTTGTCAGAACTTATGGGTTCAATATTTGCGTCATTATTTGGAATAAACACACGGTCAACAAGATAATCTGTGTTCTTTTCTTCTCGCGTGTTTATATCAAAACTTGCTTCCAGATTTACTTTTATGGTGCCATTTGGATCTGTTAGTGAATCGCCAAAGAATGTATACAGTGCGTGTATTTTTTTCATAAATTCATAAACACTCTGAGCATCATCACCAAGCTGGTATATCTGGTCTAACACTGCTTCTGGCGTCCCTCCGAATTCTTCATACATCTTGAAAAATTCTCTAACCGCGTCTATATCAGCATCAACTGCTGTTCGTTGCGATTTGCTATAATTTTCGAAAGGATACTTATTTGCTAAATGTTTGTTATAATAATCATGCAATGTTTGGTACCTTTGTATATTCCTGTTTCGTAAAAGAACTTCCGCCCGAGACATCAACCCTTTTTTTATTTTTTTAATAATGTTTAAGAAGTAATCACTCGAATTTCCTTTTATCTCTTTCAGCGATATCTTTTGGGTTATATTGTCCAGATTATAGCTATTCAGCGTTGTTCGTATAAAATTTTCCATGAGAAAGAGCGAACTTGTCGGGTCTTTTTTATTTAGTTTTTGCACTGCATCTACTATTCTTGTCCATTTTTTCAACAACTCATGTTCGCCATAATTTGGGTCATATACCAAATCTGTATTTAAAAACTCCACTATATGTTCTGCGAAATCAATCGCCAATCGAACAACAATACGACGTTGTAATTGCAAATATAGATCTAATTCTTCTGTGTCTGCTGCTAAATATGACTGAAATCCAACTCCAGCTTCTCCAGACCAATAATCAAATTTCGTATTATTTGGATAATATGGTTGCTGTTTCTCAAGTAATTTATCTATATGTTCCAAAAGAGAAAATCCAACTTTATTTAAAATAGCTCGCAAATTTCCAAACACAAAACTGAACTTATCTCCACGAAGAATTTTTAATAGGTTCACTAATTTAGGAGCAACTTCTTTCAATTCCGCAACCTGTCGCTGCAATATTTCCTCTGATGTAATCTCTGGAGTTATTCCGCTTGGTTCGTCGACCAAACTCTGCGCCTTTGCTATTGTGCTTGATATTACAGCGCACATGTTAGTCCTAGCTAGCAGCATTATTCCTTCCTGCATCGTTTTAGGAAAATTTGTTATTCCTGTTGTGCTAAATTGCTCAAATCTTTTGCCTATCTCATTTGCGTATCTCACCAATTCATCATCCCAAAAAATCATCTTACCTGACGGTATATCTGTTATTAACTGATAGTTACTAGGTATCTCCATAAAAGGTTCAGAACATAGAGCCGCCAAGCTATTTGATACAGCATATATTCCACTTGTTGGAAATTCAGTGCCGCTAGGCGTGTTAAGATGTTTCCCTTTTATATCATTTTTCAGATTATTGTTAAATTCCCTTAATTTAGATTGCAAATATCCATAATTTACAGCAACTATATCTAGCATCTTTTGCGCCTCATCCTTGCCAAACAAAGTTTCTACGCCATCCAAAAACGCGTCAAATTCACCGTCCGGTTCATACACTGCTTTATCAAGCCACGTTTCGCCTTCTTTCCCTATTGCGGCGCATACCGTTTTTAAATCGTTTGAAAAGTTTATAAATTCAACACAATTCGGCTGTTCTCGTATATTTTGACGAGAAAGCTTTAAAATGAACTTATTTAAAAATGTTATTATACTGCTCTCAGATCTTGTCGTGTAAATTGCATCTAAATAATTTTGAAATAATGTCATAAGAACAGCATGTGCTGTTTTTGTGTATGGAGATAAATTTATCGCAGGATATGGAGTATTCATCAGTATTAATCTATACTGCTGATAGTTATCTAAAAATTCACGAGGCAATGAACCTTTAAACGTATAATCAATCAAGTCGTTTAAATCTTTTGGATCACCAGATGTCCTTAAAGAATCAAATTTTTTTATATTTTTCTCAAGTTCAATTAATCCAAATACATACTGCTTCATTTGCTTATATTCCGCACTATTATTTGGATTTAACACCTCGGATATACTTTTAGACCTTGCATCCGGCTTCATTGTCAAAAGTGAACGCGCCTTCAGCATCAGGTTCATATAAATTGTCCTAACAACAACTCGCTGATATGACGCCTTTAGTGTCTTTGTTAAACCAGAATGAAGTGAACTAAACCAAGACACTGGCACAAAAACCGATGAAAACTTCGCATTATTTATTTGTTGCATGATAGCTAACAATTGATTTGAACAATCGGCTAGTATATCATTACCATTTGTCTCAAGATTCTTAAAAGTCAAATCACCAACATTTTTTATAAGTGAAGATATTTTATATAGCGATGGATATATCACCTGTTTACTTTCCTTTAATTTATCAGATGTACTAAATAAGCCATAGCTCCCGATGACAACAAAAGTAGCTGTGGAAATTTTTGCAATCAAGATAGACTTATTAGCTTGATTCACTTTCGCTTTTATTGGTGTCGCAAGTCCTTCCTCGGGGAATATTTTCTTTAAAAGCAAATCTTCAAAAAAGAAAATCTTTTTGACTTCATCTTCACTATACGTCGCAGTTATGTTTCCGACTTCATTTATGTCCGCATCCGGTGTCCCAACTATCGCTAAGGCATTCTCGTGCTTCTCTGTTCCATCGAATGCCAATAATGGCATCATTTTGCTATCGCCTGTAAAGAAGAAACCTCGGAATATGAATCTTTCATCAACAGTTGAAGATTTGAATATAGTGTCAATATATATTTTTAAATTTTCGTTTATGGTTAAAAGCTCGCTGGGAAAAACAAAAATACCGTCTCGCGTCAGTGTTGAGGAATTGCCCGAGAAAAGTTCCATACGAAGTTCATTCAATTCATTCTCAAATATTGCAAATCCTTCATCTAACATCCTCGAAGAATAAGGCGTATTAATAGAATATGGCGAAGACCAACCTAGTATATTGCCCCGATTTCTGACTGGTAGTTCAGAACAAAAACTTTGAAATCCTGGGATTACATCAGTCTTTGTGACAACGATATAAATCGGCATACGCATCCCAAAGTAATTTTGGGCATAATTTAACTTACGCGCAATATACTGTGCACGTTTTTTTATTTCTTCTGTAGGTAATTTTGATTTTCCATAGAGTTCATTTGCAGGTATCGTCAAAATTATCCCATTTAAGGGACACGCAGAACGATATCGACCCAGCATATTCAACAATATATTCCAGCTGTTGTCATCAGCATTGAAACCGGATTTTGGAAGGAATAGAGCGCCTTGAATATCGAGAACAACTCCGCTTTTTAAAAACCACCAGTTACATGGCGTTTCTTCCTCTTCATCGTCGTATATTTCTTCGTGAGTAAAATCACTCATAAGAGATGATTTTCCAGAGTTTTCTGTTCCAATTATCATATACCAGGGCAATTTATATTTATATCCAGTCCCAAGTGAAGTTTTGAGAAAGTCAAGCGCTTTAAAAAATGATTTAACGATGCTGTGAACACGAATATACCCTTTTGCAATCAAATAATGATTGAGCCACTCCCCGATCGGCAATGGAAACGAATTTAACGTTTCTTTTTTAGTCTTTTCTTGCGAGTTATCTGTTACTGCGGATTGCGGAATGTCTATCACTTTTCTAGCCTTATTCTCCGCATTTTTTATTGACACTAAAGTGAATATTGTCACTACCAACATCGCTATAAATGCCACGGAAAGAACTGTTGCTATTATTATTGGGAACGACAATCCATTTTCTCGTAAATTACTTGTTATGTTTTCAAAAATATCAACTAAAAACATAATCATATAGATGCCCCCTGCCTTGTCTGTTCTGATATTTTGCTTAAAATTTCGCCTATATCATTTGTGATACCAGCCCACACGAACCAAGATATCAGTATATAAGCGAAGATCACTGATAATACACAATATGTCCAGAACCTATAATCTGGAAGTTGTGTTTCGTTATTTTCAATATATGTGTGTTCATAGCAAGACTCGATCATATGCGACCTTCCAGGAAAGTATAATCGAGCAGATTTTGTGTTCAATATTGAATATAGACGTTCTTTATACCATCCGATATTTTCTTCGGAATTTTCCATATCCCTATATCGGCCTTTAAAACCAAGACTTAATGTCATTAAATACAAAAAAGCCATTTCTGAGTTATCAAAATCTGTAATAATTTCATCAAGCATTGAGAAAAATTTGTCTCCGGCAATTTCTGTTTGAAAAAGTTGCTTTTCCAGCAACGTATAGCGCCAAAATTTAGCGCCTTCCCATCGGAGATTCAAAAATACTTCATCTGCAAAAACAGTCATTATATATTTGATATCAGAGACAAATCTTGGATTTATGCGAGATTTTGCCAATATCGTATTTGTAATATTTTCTATTATTGTAATCAATTTTTTCTGTATGCTAACGACGTTTCCTTCAACTTCTGTGTT
>JAFSTL010000006.1 GCA_017450545.1 Alphaproteobacteria bacterium | reverse complement strand
TCCCAGGCAATGGATGTGTGGAACGCAAAAGTATGCTAAACTGAGAGGAGAGATATAACGTTTGAAAGTAACAAAAATGGCAGGAACCTTGAACAAGGTCACATTGATAGGGAATTTAGGAAAAGATCCGGAAGTGCGCTTTATGCCAGACGGAGCTAAGGTGACGTCTTTCAGTTTAGCTACTGGAGAAATCTGGAAAGACAAAGTCTCCGGGGAGAGAAAAGAGAAAACGGAATGGCATCGAATCACTATATTCAACGAAAGAATAGTGGAAATTGTTGAGAAATACGTCCGTAAAGGAACGAAGATTTACCTGGAGGGACAATTGCAAACACGCAGTTGGACAGATAAAAGTGGTATCGAGCGTTTGACAACGGAAGTGGTTCTCGGCAAGTTCCGTGGGGATTTGATAATCCTTGATCCGAAAAAGACAGAAACGGGTTCAGAAGGTGCGGACGTCAGCAGCGATATTCCTGTCTCTGACGATATTCCGTTTTAAGGCGGAGAAAACTGGTGAAAATATCTGTTCTCGGTGCAACTGGAGCTATGGGGGGATACGTCATAAAGGCGGCGCTTCAGGAAGGGTATGCTATCATGAGCAAGGTTTCGAGCAAAGATAATATAGCGACCTTGTTCGATGAAACAGAAGTAATAATAGACTTTTCTTGTCCTATGGCAACGGAGTCAATGCTCCGCTATGTGTTGGATAAGGGAACAGATATTCCTTTAGTTATAGGAACAACAGGACTTTCGAAGATGCATATTGATTTGATGAGACAATGTGCTTCTATGATTCCTGTATTTACAGCGCCAAATATGAGCTTCCTGATTGCTCTCATGAATATGACTGTTTACGCAATGGCAAAGATGCTTGATGAAGATTTCGATGTTGAAATACTGGATGTTCATCACAAATTTAAAAAAGATGCACCATCTGGGACTGCGCGAATGCTCGGCAAAACAATAGCGAAATCACGAGGCAGAAAGTTTGATGACGTAGCAAATTTCGTTAGGCTAGGCATAATAGAGCAAAGAAGGCGCGGAGAAATCGGATTTTCAGTTCAGAGATGTAGCAACGTTATTGGAACGCATGAAGTGAGCTTTATGGGCGAATTTGAGAATATAAAGCTGATTCATGAGGCTCATTCGAAGGAAATATTCGCTAAAGGAGCTGTTAGCGCAGCTAAGTGGATAATAAAGCAACCTAAGGGGTTCTATTCAATGAATGATTATGTCAAAGATCTTATAGCTCCAATGGTGAAAGCTCTTTATAAAGACTTTTTTATGAGGAAATAGTTATTTACAGATGAGTTTTCTGCATAAAAAATAGCCTGGAATATTTGATAACAAGCACAATAAATATACAAATTCCCATGAAAAATTATCGACAAGTGTGCCTGAAGAGCTGTATGAACATATTCGAATTAGAGAACCAAGAGAAAGCAAGAGAGTGAAAATATTGACATCACGATTGGAGATTTGAGCGACCAAAGTTCTAAACACAACGTTGGAAAAACTGAAGACAAAAGAAGCACAATTGATAAGAATAGTAATCCACAATAAGTTATTTTTCGAGACTGACAGGTAAACGAAGAATAAACAAATGGCAATCTGTGAAATTAAGGACAATCGGATGCATTTTACCATAGCAAATTTTGAAAGGGCTAATCCTGCAACTATACCACCTAACGACATAGTTATAACACCGTAAAGATGAACCATATTTGCATATTCAATTCGATTTACTCCAAGAAAATGTATAAACATTGGCTTTAAAATATTTATTGTGCTATCACTTAATTTTAGTGAAATTAATATCACAAGTATTATAAATATTTTATTCGATATGAAAAAATCATAGCATTTGGATATATAGTTTTTGAAAATGTGTTTGGAATTATCGTGTTTAAAAGAATAGGCTTCTTTACAGTGTTTTATAAAAAATGTTGCTACCGTTGCCCCCAAAACGACAAAAGCAGCAGAAAAGAATGCTACTTTCCAGTTCCAAGTGTTTGCGGCATAAACTATCACGACACCTGCAACAAACATGCCAAATCGAAAACCTGTATTTTCAATTGCAGTAACAATTCCTAAGTCTTTGTGTTCAAATAATGACAATTTTATATGCTCTCTGACTATGTCATGAACAGATGTGCACAAAACGATCAAGCAGATTACATAAAATGCTAGAGTAAGATTGCCTCCGTGAAAATAACCAAGCGAAGAAAAACCCAGGAATATGCAAAATTGTGATATATATGAAATAAATTTTATGACGTCTATTTTGGAATTTTTATATTTTAGGAATACTTCTTTGACAAATGGGGACAAAATAAATTTCCAACTATATGGAATAGTTGCCAGTAATATTTGAGTTATGGAAGAGGTGTCGAGCCCTGTTTCTGTAAGCATCAATGCGAAACTTGAGCATATCCCAATGAGCACCAATCCGCTCAACAACGCACTTGAAAATATGTAAGCGACGATAGCAGGTCTTTCCTTGAAGATACTCAGCATCACCTAAATACCTCGCTTAAACCACACCATTATTTTATTCCAAAAAGACTTTTTAGAGCTGTTCGAGTAAGAGCTAGTAATTCCCCCCATGCAATACAAAGCCGTTCCTGCTGTGCTCGCAAATGATGATGATTTGACAAAATCGTGAGAGCCTGTTGTGTTAATTGGTTTGCCGAGTCTTACAGAAACGTCGCTGAAATATTTTTTAAGGCGAATAAATTCGTTTAATCCGGATAGTTGACTTCCTCCGCCGGTGAATATTATGGTTTGATACAACGCCTTGTCTGCTCCACAATTGTATATATGTTCTCGCACTCTTTCTAATATCTCTTCCAATCTATCAGATATTATTTCGTTTAGCAGTTGCTTAGAGATGTTTTGTGCATGTTCTTCCCCATATTCATCTATCCTGGAAACTAAGATCGTTTCATCTCCTGTCGTTCCTGCTGAGACGCCATAAAGAATTTTTATTCTCTCTGCACTTGATCGTGTTATTCTCAAAACAGTCGCAATATCGTTTGTGATGCTTTGACTTCCAATTGGTATATATCCAAGATACAGAAGTGTTTCATTATATAAGCAAGCTATTGATGTAACCGATCCGCCTATATCAACTATCGTGACCCCGGATGACACTTCTTCTCTGAGGGTTACTGCCAAAGCTGAGGCGTATGTTGAAGATATAAAGCCAGAGACATCGATATTATTGCGATTTATACATCCTTTTATATTTTTTAAGAAAGCGCTCGGCGCCGTTACAACGTGAAAAATTGCAGATAATTTATCTCCAATCATTCCTCTTGGATCTTGTATCTCAGAAATTCCATCTATTGAATACGAAACTGGAAAAGTATGAATTATCTCCCTGTCATCATCAATACATTCCGATGTTTCAAACTTAAGCAACGCAGATAGGTGAATTTCATCAACAGGGATTTGACCAATATTTATACTTGTTTTCACAACGTGAGATTGCAACGACCAAGTTGGTATTGCGACGTATACTGAACGTATACCCTTTTCTGCCTCTTTTTCTGCTGAGGCAACTGCTGCCAAGATCGAATCTTCCAGATCTTCCAAATTACAGAGTGTTCCAAATTTTATTCCTTTCGCAAGCTGATATCCAACGCCAAGCACGCGAGTCTTACCATAAAGTCCAAGCTGAGCATCCCCCTGTGATTTCTTTTCTCCCTTCATTATCGCAACACACACAGTGTTTGTCCCAACATCCAAAGCTACAACTTCTTTTCTTGTTTCGTTTTCAAACAACTTTTACCTACGTTAGTATACAATATCGCGAAAGCACACACGCAATTGTATCACGATATCTTTATAAATGTAAAACAAGAGGCGTTGCTCTTCCTATTATTTGTATCTGCTTTACCGTTTATGCCTCAAACTTATTTCCAGTTCTTAATTTTTCTATCGTAAACTGCCGTGCAATTTAGGTTTTATTCCATTATAGGCGCACCGGCTTTCGGGTCTGATGCGCCTTTATGGTTCCGTTATGCCTTGTCTTTGTCTGCTGTTAATGCTTCAAATCTTTTGCTTAGATTCAACACTGATATTATCCACAGTATGACTATCACCATGACAACTGTTCCAAGTATGTCAACCAAACTGGATAACTTTACTCCGCCACCAACAATCATTAGCAACGTCGATTGAATAAATGCTCCGCCTGATTTGCCACCACGTCCAGCCAACACTTCTACTGCCGCTTGACCTTTGACTTTTAGTTCAGGGTCTAGAGGAATATATGCCATCTGTTTTGTTGAGTCAAACAGCGTGTATTTTGTTCCTTTGCTCAAGCTGTTTTGTATAAATCCAACCAGCACAGCCAAAAATAGCACAGAACATCCCATAACTTCAGCTCCGGTGCCCACGCTATTCTTATACATTATGAATCCATAGAATAACGCGCTTGTTATCAGCAATATCACTGGCGTTATTAACGCAGCAACTTTCCAAGAGAATTTTCTGAAAACGTTTTGTGCTGCGATAGCCGAGCAAATTGTTACGGCGCCAGTCGTCAGTGATAAACGCCCCATCCAAGCATTGTAATCATTTGAGTCCGGACAAAGCTCTTTAAGTTGCCCTTTCCACACCGCTTCAACCAAGTTTATCGACACCCCATATGCCAAAACTAGCACAGCAATCATCAATAAGTATGGCGAAGTTATTATGCACTTGAAACTTTCAGCCATTCCCAACTTAGGCTTACTCTTCTTTTTCGTGCCTTCCCCAGGAGTGTATAATCTCGGATCTGTCAAAACGTTTTTGTTCATCCAACGATACAATCCAAGCAACAACAACCCAAAAACCAACACTGACATCATTTGGTAAAACAAGTTTGTTCCGAATGCATCCGCGTTTGGATTTGTCACAGCGCTGGATTTTGCCATATTGGCACAGAATATGATGACCGAACCTGATGCAAGAAGTCCGACGTTGCCAATCATTCCAAACAAGGCATAAAACCTCTT
>JAFSTL010000046.1 GCA_017450545.1 Alphaproteobacteria bacterium | reverse complement strand
TGTTGTACATCTTTATCAATGTTTTGGTATCACGACGTCCCAATGCCAACCCAATGAGTTTTTTGCTGCAATGGGCGATAGTTTTCCTGACATTGTGGTTTCGATTTTCATCCATTTCCACCTCCGTAACCGTTGCAATATCAGGCTTTTCAGTTATAAATTTGGTATGCATTTTGCGTCACCACCGCATTACACTTTGCGTCGTTACCCCAACGATTTTGCCCGTAGCTCGCATTGTTAATCCCGACAAAAAGCGTATCAAAGCCATAATCTTGTCATTTTCGGGCTTGCCACGTGGCGTGGTTTTCGTATATTGTTACCCGCAATTCTTACACTTATACCTCTGATTCCCATTCATATGCCCATTTTTTCTTAAGTCTAAATACCAACACCTTAAACATTTCAGTTCCATACCATACATGATACACAACGGCTGCTGCCAGTTACTATTATATTGCATTGCTAAAGTGAATCTTTCATTTTATTGATTTGTTTATCAATCCCGATTTGGGTTAAAAGCATAGACATTGCAAAAAATTTTCATTAAAATGATGAACGTGAATAAATAGACTGATCGAAAAATGAAAAAGATAGGTTTGGTAACTTCAGCTATAGTCTGCGTCTGCGTAAATCAGAAAATTGTTGCGGAAAGTCTGACAATAAATGCTGAAGATTTGTTGAACGATAAATATAAAAACTACATTGCCATATCAGATATGGAATACGAATATTTTAAGGATCCAAACTACAGATATATCGGGATATCTGATGCAAGTCATGAAAGATATAAAAAATTAGAATGTTATCATCGAACAAAAAAGTTCAGTAATTATGCAAACATAGAATGGGGTACAACTGATGCAAACGAAATTATATTGGAAAAGTTATTACAGGTTAAGGGTAATGGTGGTCGCCCTGTTTTTCCTGAAGATCAAATAGAAGTAGAACTGAGAATCCCAGCAGAAATTGATGGCAAGTAGGTGCGAATTGATTATGAATGTTTCAAAAATCTGAATATTCAGAATTTGTTTTTCCATATCAAATTTCTGGCGGTAAATGGTCGTAAAGTTATACTAGATCCAGATTGTATGAACATGTTTGCAAATAGTTCGAGCATAAAAAGCGTTGACTTCAGTGGCGCAGGTACATCTAATGTAACTGATATGCAAGGTATGTTTCGTAATTGCAAAAATTTAATTTCTCTAAATCTAAGCAACTTTGACACAAAGAATGTACCCTCTATGTTAGAAATGTTCCGCGATTGCAAGAGTTTAACAGCCCTAGATCTAAGTAGCCTTGATACAAAGGAGGTGACGAATATGGGATCTATGTTTTCTACTTGCGACCATTTAATATTCCTAGACCTACGTAACTTTAATACAGCTAATGTGACTGGCATGGGATGTGTGTTCTATGACTGCTCAAGTTTAAAAAACCTCGATGTAAGCGCCTTTGATACAAAGAATGTTACTAATATGGAGTATATGTTTTATGATTGCCAAAGTTTATCTTCTCTAGATTTAAGTAGTTTTGATACACAGAATGTAAAAGACATGAGCAATATGTTTGATAGTTGCCTTAGTTTATCGTCCATATTTTTCGATAGAGCTATGGATTTTAATAACAAAGAGACACAAATGAGCTTAATTTTGGATAATAAGAGGACAATTGTGTCCATTGAATTTTTAAATACAAATCGCATGCCACACTTCTATAAGAATCTAAAATCATTCTTCGATGACGATCCAAACTCACACAAAGTAGATATTTCAAACATGCTCGAAAATTGTGTAAGTTTGGTACTTTTCCGTTGCCCCAGGATTTTGCTTCTTTCGAAAGTGTTTAAAGGAGAGAAACAAATAGCGAAAAATTGTATACACTCAAGAGAATTCTAGAGAGACTAGACGCTGTCGTCAAAGGTAGAAACAAGTGATAGAATAGTTTTTGATAATATCCGAAAAAGGCAGTAACGATGGTGCATAGGCATGATATAAGTGATGAGATTTGGAACAAAATATTTAAAATAGTGAAGCTATATAAAGTACCTTATGTATGCGAGTGGCGCGAGAGATGGAAATCAAGGCATGGCAGTCTCAAAAAGGGGGACGAGCACGAAGGTACACGTCGTGGTAGATGCTCGCGTAATGCCGCTGAAAATCCTATAGCAGACAAGGGATATGACAGTAAAACTATAGTTGAGTGTGCAGCAAAGAACGGGATGATCGCTGTAATTCCATCTCTGAGCAATGCGAAAATATCGAGAATTTATGGTAAAGAATTATATAAAACGAGGCATATTGTTGAAGATTTCTTCCTAAAAATCAGTATACCGAAAATATCTCGTCCTTCCAAGCGTACCTCAACATCGCATTCATGATGCTTAACTTCAATCCCCTTTGACAACAGCGCCTAATCCTGGTATACTTTTTACTACGACAGTTATCTTTGGCAACATTTTTCTCGCCGCTTTCCGACCAGAACGACAGTTCTGCTGTTGCTTTTCTTTTTGCGACTTACATAAACAGTTCCGCCAAAACGACAAACACACCGAAGATAAAGCAAGCTATGGATGCAATACCAATCTTTCCAATTTTTGTTTGCAAAAATACTGGAACAAAAACAACGAAAGTTGTTGCAATCATTCCTCCGAAAGACAGTATACGAATGAACGCGTCCGGAATTAGCAACGTCATCATTGTCGGTATTCCAATGACAACGACTGCTGTAGTCAACTTGCTCCGAAAGGCTGCTATTTCTTTTAGAGAGCTAATGAGCCCTATGCCCGTTCCAGTTGCAGATGTCATAATCGCAAATAACGATAATAACTGCAAAATAACTGCTTCGTATTTTAATTGAACCGAATTGCATAACGACTTTACAAAATCACCAACATCAACCGTATCTGTTAAAATTTTGCCATACAGCTCATGGTCAAAAATGTAAATTCGCGATAGCGTCGCACATATCCACAATAGATATATAATTGCGGGAATTAATGTTCCTATAAAGAACACCTTCTTAATCGCCTTCAAATCGTCTAACCCCATGTTTTGCGCCACATATGGACATACGTTTTGTACGCCGAATGACGTAAATGTAATTGGGAGGAACGCCATAATTGCTGTGAAATCAGTGGGGGTGAGACTGTTTGTGAAGTCTACTTTGTCTGTTGGCATTGCGTATACAGCAATGGCAATCAACCCAAACAAAATAAACACAAGTGAAGAATTTATTTTGTTGAAAATGCTAGAGCGAATCGTCAACAACACTGAAAACACAACAATGCATATCAATGTGGATAATGTTGAACTTAACCCGAAAAAACGTGCGAAAATGCTGGTTGTGCCAGCGAAATATGCGCACAATAATGCTAAAGAGAGCGCATATAACGAAGTCATCGAAATTAATTTCGTGTATTTTCCAGATATTTCTTTTGATAGTTCCACAATGCTCAGAGCACGCCCCTGGTGTTTCATAAGCGAAATTGTCAAACATGACATCTTGTATGCAACACAAAAGGCAATCATGGTGATTACCACTGTCCACTTCAAGCCAATCTTTGCAGCCGAAATTGGAAGTGAGATTAGTCCGGAACCTACAGCTGTTCCCGAAACTAAAAAAATTGAATTTGTTACTTTACTCATAACGTTCTCCTTAAAAATGAGTAACTAAAACTATATAGATACTTTGATTTTATAAAAATATTTTCGTATTTTGGCGACTAGCGCCACCAAATGTTTTGTAACCAACGTATGTTCATACTAAATGAAAATCTATCGAACATCATAATATGAACAAACATATATCACTCTGAAATCAGAGTAACATATTTTTTTCCAGACGGGCAACATTTTTTTTGCAAAAAATATATCACACTGACGAAAGTCCGATAAAATAAAAATATATTGCGCATGTATTGTTTCTAAGGAGAGGCAAAAATTGACGTTAGATGAAGCGAAGACTGAGCTAAAACTTTTAAAACACGAACTCAGACGTCATGATGAGTTGTATTACAACAAGGCTGAACCAGAAATTTCAGATTGGGAATACGATCAATTGAGGCTTAGGTTAAATGAAATTGAGAAGCGATTTCCGGAATTAAAACGAAGTAATTCGCCGTCACAAAAAGTCGGTGCTCCTGTTTCTGGCATATTTTCAAAAATTACTCATAAAAAACCGATGTTGTCCCTAGAAAATGCGTTTTCTAAAGAAGAACTCGGTGATTTCATAGAACGAGTGCAGAATTTTTTAAATACATCAGAAAATCTTGAATTTTGCGCTGAGCATAAGATAGATGGGCTTTCTGCGTCGATCTTTTATAAAAACGGGCAGTTAGAATATGCCGCGACCAGAGGCGATGGCTATGTCGGAGAAGATGTGACAAATAATATACGCACTATTTCATCAATTCCGCAAAATATTAAGTATTTAGGCGAAATCGAAATCCGTGGCGAAGTATATATGCCAATAAAATCTTTTATGGAATTAAATAGACAACGTGAAGAAGTGGGCGAAAAACTCTTTGCTAATCCGCGAAATGCAGCGGCTGGCTCTTTGCGACAACTTGATGCAGAAGTGACAAAGTCGAGGAATCTGGGATTTTTTGCATATTATGCCGATGGTTCTGAATTGAATATTGAAACACAAATTGAAGTTATGGAATTGATAAAGAAGCTTGGATTTGCAAGTTCGGAATATAAACTTTGTTCTTCTTTGGAGGATATGTACAAGTATTGCAACGATACTTCGCAAAATCGTCCCAATTTGCCGTATGAAATAGATGGGGCAGTGTTTAAACTAAATTCGCTAGAATTGCAAAATAGGCTTGGATTTGTCGGGCGTAATCCACGGCATTCGATAGCTTTCAAATTCCCAGCAGAGGAGGCAGAAACAGTGATACTCGATATTTCGATTGGTGTGGGACGCACTGGAAAGATAACGCCGGTAGCGATTTTGGAGCCGGTCAATCTGAATGGTGCGATGGTTTCCAGGGCGACGTTGCATAATTTTAACGAAATCGAGCGAAAGCAAATCTCCATTGGCGATACCGTAAAAATTCTTCGTTCCGGCGATGTTATTCCAAAGATAATTGCCGTTACCAAGAAATCTGGAAATTCTATGTTTTCGATGCCGACAACCTGCCCGTCCTGTGGTGCTAATTTGGTTCAGTATTCCGGGCTAGTCGATTTGTATTGCCCAAATCACTTCGGCTGTTCGGCGCAAGCTGTGCGGTATATTTCGTATTTTGTATCGAAAAATTGCCTTGATATACCGGGACTTGGCGAAAAGCAAGTCGAAGAATTTTTCGAAGAAGGGCGGATAAAAACAGCCCTAGATGTGTTCAAACTGCGTGAAAAAGAAATTGATGCACCATTAGCGTCAAAACCAGGCTGGGGAAAAGTTTCTGCGCAAAAATTGTATGACGCGATTGAAAATAGCCGGGATGTATCATTGTCTCGATTTATAGTATCGCTCGGAATTCCAGGCGTTGGTGAGGTCATAGCTCAATTATTGGCTGATAGATTTAAGGACATCGAAAAGTTACGAAATGCCGAAAAAACGGATTTAGTCGAGCTGGATGGGTTAGGTGACTTAATGGCGGAGGAAATATACGCATTTTTCAGAAATGATGTAAATATTAAATTTATCGAAGAATTTAAAAATTTAGTTACCATTATATATCAGGAAAAAATAATCGATATGGCATCTAAATTTTATAATAAAACAGTAGTATTTACAGGCACCTTGTCGAAACTCAGTCGTAACGAGGCAAAACAAATCGCAATTTCTAAAGGTGCAAAGATCGGCTCATCTATCTCGAACAAAACAGATATCGTCGTCGTCGGTGAAAATCCAGGCTCAAAGCTGAGGAAGGCAATGGAGCTCGGTGTTCAGATTATGTCAGAAGAGGAATTTTTGAATTTGATGATATAGCAGGATCTGATGTGCTTCAAATAGAGATCTGGATGAACTATGATAGCTTTGGAATTTTCAATTTGTATTGCTTCTAGCATTTACTACACACAAACCAAATTCTTATTTATTTTCAATTTCTCAAAATTTTGTAATAATCAATTTATTGCATCTGAAGACGACATAAATGCTGCGTTCCGGAACTCCTTTTCCGAAAATAATTTATTGCAAGTTACATCCCGGCTCGTTATCTTCTGGAAATGTGGTATCGTATCTTTTCCATACTTCATCTATTATGCTGTCCATAGCGCTTATCAATTCGTTTTTCGCGATTTTGTTCGTTACTTCCCTTAATTGAGATTCTATGCGTTCTAGCAAAATTTTTAACTCATTCATGACATTCTCATTAGGGCAAAAATGTATACATTCAGCAACGTCGTTATAATAATTAGGTGCAAACAACTTGTGATAAGTTAGGGCAAAATAATGTTCTAAAAAAATACGCTCTTGTACATCTAGTTCTCGTTTTGTTGCTTCTTCAAGTAACCAATCGACCACTGGTTTCGCTTCACCTATATAGTTGTCATTTTTCCAGGTGTCATTTGTTTGTTCGCTACAAAAAAATTCTTTTATTGTGTATCCTGCCTTTGAATTTAAATCCGGAAACGTTATTTCCTTTTGTGGAGTCCACCAATTCCTTTCGTGTTTTGTAATTGTAATTGAATTTTCATTTGGTTTAAGTTCATTAAGAGAGTAGTCCCAGTTTTTAATCCATATTTCCGGCATTACTTTATCGTTTTCGTGCTGTTCGGCGAATATGGGAATGGTAAATTGCTGAATATCAGAACTATCTATTTTGCTTATCATTGATACTCTTAGTTCAGAATAGTATTTAGATATTTCTATATTAAGATTATTAAAGTTATAATTAAAACTATATCTTGTTGATTGTTTCTCCTCATCCTTCAAGGAAGCTAACTTACTTAGCAACTCGTCTAGTTTAAATTCACGTACCGCTTTTAGATATTTATACAAGTCTAGTTGTTCGAAATATTGAACTATATCAAATTCTGCTCGTTCTAATGCTTCTGCATACTCAACATATTTGCCGGCTTGCTTGATTTTGCTAGCAGTTTCTCGTATTAGTCCTTCATCGATATTAGTATTGCTATTTTTAACTTGATTTAAAACATTTATTAGTAATAAATAGTTCCAATTAGATCCGTCATACAATTCTATACTTTTGTAAAAGTTCTTTTCAGAAGTACATTCTATTATTTCTTGTTTTTCTGCATAATAAACACTATCTCCCATCACCTTTATATCAAGTTTCATTTTCGCGATTTCTTCAAAAATCACCTTGTATATCGACAAAAAATACTTATAACTGTTATCGTCTAGTAAATCTGGGTGCTTCTTAGCGCACACTTCATCCAAATGCGCTCTATAGCTGTATTGAAGTATCGTTAGACCAACGCCAAGCAAAGGATTTTTTCGTTGTAATTCTAGTGTATTCGTATGTCCATATATTTCCGCATCGAAATCGCTCAGTTCAACCTCAGCTTCGGCTCTATCAAACAATACTATAGTGCTTAAAACACCGATAAATAACATCTGTGTTTTCATTTCTATAACGCTCCATGATAACCTCATATATAAATCCTAACACATACCAGACGATATGTAAATTATTGCCCTGTTCCAAATTTTTAATGAAATGCTCCAAAATGCTAAACTTAACGAGTATTTTTGTACATTGGAGCACAGTGGTGGATTGTGTTAAATAAGGCAAATATTGAAGAAATTTTTGAAAGATTGAAGCAAGAAAATCCAAATCCAATGAGCGAACTTGTTGCGCATAATGATTTTACTTTCGCCATAGCCGTTTTGCTGTCAGCACAGACGACGGATAAGATGGTCAACAAAGTAACCAAAGAGCTTTTCGAGGTCGCCGATACTCCTGGGAAGATGTTGATGCTAGGAATTGACAAGTTGAAAGAATATATACACCCCTTAGGATTTTTCAACAATAAAGCAAAAAACGTGATTGCATTATCGAAAGTTTTAATTGAGGAATATAATTCGCTAATACCATCTACAAGAGATGAGCTGGGAACACTGCCAGGCATTGGTCGAAAATCAGCAAATGTTATCGCAAACAGGCTGTTTGGAGCTGATACGATTGCGGTGGATACGCATGTTTTGCGGGTATCGCGCCGGTTGGGATTAAGTCAAGCGACCGATCCTGTCACTGTAGAAAAAGATTTGTTAAATGTTGTCCCGCAAAAATTTCACAAAAACGCCAGCGATTGGCTGGTCCTTCATGGTCGATATGTTTGCACAGCAAAGAAACCGAAATGCGCAGAATGCTGCCTATTTGATTTGTGCGAAAAGGTGAATGAAAAGGTGATATAATCATGATATCAGGCTTGGATGTGGAGCAATTGTGATTAAGATAGCCAGCAGGTTTTCGTTAATTTCTGCGTTTTGCTCGCTGTTGTTCCTATACAACTTCTGTTCGATACTTTGCTTTGCCGTCGAGGATTATTATGGTGAATTCACCAGCACTTATTTCTTGTTTGGCAAAAGCTACTGGACCGCACTAAGCTCAATGATATTCAACGGTGTCATCGCTTTATATTTTTTTCGAACACCAGCGGAGTATTCCTTAACGCGAGGTATTGTGCAGATTTTGAATCTGTTGCTCATTATCGTTGTTGGCACACATATTTCATTTATAATAAGCAAATACTTTGAGGCTTGCGAAACAAAGACGGATTTGTGGATTTTTTTAATCAACGTCTTAGCTCTCACTTTATACATCCTGCTCGTTTATCTCGCAAATAAAAGCGAAAATAATCGACGGTATTTTTATGTGGCAATAGGAGTATTTTTGTCGTGCTTTATAGTGGCATTCGGGCTTTCTCAACATTATATGCCGCGTTCTGTTATAAAGACGCTTCGCAAAGATAAAGAGACAGCGGATGCAGTACGAGAAGCTATAGACGCATTGAAAATATCACTGGATATATCGCATAATACACCATCAACCGTGCAAATACATAAGGAGAACGATAAAATAGTTATCGCATACGAATTTGTGACGGACTTCGATGCCCTGCGCAAAACGCAAAAATATACAACTCGACTAAAACGTAAATACGATATATCAGAAAAGATAATGTTTAAGGGAAGCTTAATCGGAAAATTTACGTTTAGCAAAGGAAAGCATGAAATAGTGATAAGAAACGAAGTTGTAAAGTAATATAGAAATAGTAAAATTGACACAATAAGAATCAACAAGAATTTTCCCATCAGACGAAAATATGCTACTATGCAAAGTGGATGTAGATTTTGGTAGCATGCGCTTATGTCAAAAATAGATTTATTTCGTTCTGAGCAGAGGAAAACAGTTGCCAGACGCAATGACAAAGTTGCGGCTCAGTTGAAGGAATGTTTCTCGTTAGCATTGTCTCGAGGTGATTTCCCGATTTTGCAACACCATGAAAAGGAATCACAATTGCCGAATCCAGTTACCATAACATACATAGATCTTTCGCCGGATTTGCGAAATGCAACGATATATTTTGTTCCATTAGGTGGAATAAAAAAAGAAGCAACAGCGAGATTTTTTGAATTGCAAGGACATTATTTTAAACAATTAATTGCAAAAAAAATGAAAATGCGCTTTATTCCAAATCTAATATTCAAATTGGATAATTCATTTGAATATTCTGAACGTATCGAAGCTCTTTTAAGAAATGACCAGGTTAAGCGCTGAATACATACTTAATTTCGGCCCACATCACCCATCAACCCATGGGCTTTTAAGACTGGTTTTAACGGTGCGAGGCGAAGAAATAATCGCTTGCGAGCCTAAAATTGGATATCTGCATAGAAATGTTGAGAAACTGGTTGAACACAGGAAATTTTTATCGATAATACCATATTTAGATCGTTTAGATTATTTGGCGCCAATAATCCAAGAACATGCATACGTTCGAGCAATAGAGAAATTATTAAATATAAAAGTTCCTCGCCGAGCACTAATTATACGAACTATTTTTGATGAATTGACAAGGATTTCAAGTCATATAATGGCGATTGGTTGCTTGACATATGACCTTGGATGTCTGAGTTTATTTCTCTATAGCATTGAGGAACGCGAAAAGATTATGGATATTTTTGAATCAACAACTGGAGCCAGGATGCATTTAGCATACTACATTCCCGGTGGAGTCTGCGACGATGTGTCGCGAGAAACACTGAATGCTATAAAATTATTCGTGAATAAACTGGGTTTTTATATGGATGCAACACACAAACTTGCTCTGAAAAACCGGATTTTCAAAAGTCGAACAAAAGGAATTGGGACAATACCAAAAGGAATAGGTATTGCGAATGGACTATCCGGCGTCAATCTTAGAGCATCTGGAACACCGTATGACGTTCGTAAATTAAAACCGTACGGCATATATAATGAATTAACATTTGAGACAATCACGTTATCTGATGGAGATTGCTATGCAAGAAATATGGTAAGAGTGCTCGAAATAGAACAAAGCATAAAAATTATAAAGCAATGCTTACAAAACATCGAACCAGGAGAAATCAGTTCATATAACTGTTTTAAACAAGATATAAAATTACCTCCTAATTCCAGAATATATTCCTCAACCGAAACTCCACGTGGCGAATTTGGAATACATATGTTTATCGAAGAAGACCAAACGAAGCCATACCGTTTACACTTCAAATCACCAAGTTTTGCAACAATACAAACATTAACGACACTACTCATTGGACACACCATACCTGATATTCCCGCTATTTTGGGATCGTTAGATTTCATAATGGGATGCTGCGATAGATAATCCAACTACGTCTGGAGCAATGTCTAGGAAAATTGTCAGCAAATTGCTACAATGTTTAGGTATTGAATTTACTGATGCAAAAAATGAACTCAGAAACAAAACAGAGCATATACAAGGATCTTAAAGAATGGATAATAGTTTTATCTTCTTTTTTAATTATAAATTGTTTTTTATTTCAGCCGTTTAAAATACCATCCGGTTCAATGGTTCCGACATTGCTTGTGGGGGACTTCTTGATAGCTAATAAATATTGCTATGGATATTCGAATGATTCTTTTAGGATTTGGAATTTTACAATACCTCTTCCCAAAATTACTCAGCGGCTCTTTGCGAAGAACATGCCGCAAGCAGGTGATATTGTTGTATTTCGAAACGAAAAGGATCGAAATGTGAACTATATTAAGCGAATTATTGGACTTCCGGGCGATAAAATCGAGTTAAAAGATGGTATAGTTTATGTGAATGACGTCGCACTTAAGGTCACCGAAGCAGGCGAATTTACAGATATAGAAAAAGGAGAATATCGAATATATAAGAAATATATTGAGACGTTACCTAATGGTTATGAACACGTTATTGTTAAAATTAGAAATTTTGGTGAAAGTGATACGGACAATTGCGGACCATACTATGTCCCAGATGGGCACTATTTTGTTATGGGGGACAACAGGGATAATTCGCAAGACAGTCGATTTGCGAAAGCTGTTGGTTTTATACCTCTGGAAAACATTATGGGAAAGGCGATGTGCATATTTTTCTCGACAAAGTGTTCATGGTATGAGATACAAAAATGGCTGTTTTCGTTACGTTTAGATAGATTTTTCACAGCAATAAAATGACAGAGGTGGAGAAAAATCTTACATATCGGTTTAAGAATCGAAAATTGTTGGACGAAGCGTTGCATCACTCTAGTATAAGACGAAGTGCAATTCCGTTTGAGCGACTAGAGTTTCTTGGAGATAGAGTGTTGGGATTGATAATGGCTGAGCATATCTATAAGACGACGAATGGCTCTGAAGGAGAGATGGCAAAGCAACAGGCATTCTATGTGTGCGCGAGCACATGTTGTGGCATAGCACGCCAGTTAGGAATAGGGCGCGAAATAACAACTGCGGGCGCACATCTGAAGGATAACGAAACTGTGCTTGCAGATGCAATGGAGGCTATTATTGGTGCAATATTTATTGATGCTGGGTATGATATAGTGAGAGAGATAGTGCTGTCTGTGTGGAATGCTTTCTGTAAGAGGAGCGATATAATTCCAGAAGATCCGAAAACGAAATTACAGGAGATATGCCAACATGAAAGTGGTGAACTGCCGACATACAAGGTTCTAAATGTGAGCGGACAAGCGCATGCTCCGGTATATACAATTGAGGTATCTGCTTTGGGCTTGCATGAGACGTGCACCGGGAAATCGCGCAAAGAAGCAGAAATAAAATGTGCCCGCAAATTGCTGACAGCTTTGGGAAAAAGATAGCCCAGAAGAGCTGGGTTCATTTTTATAGAAAGATTTAGAGAACGTCTTGTCTTCCGGACGTTATACGCCAAGAGGCGAGTGTTTTGCCAGAAGCGATTGATTTTAACTGTAATTTTATGAACGAATTTATAGAAATAATATCTGATAAATACTGATTTATGATTGCTCCACACAAATAACTAAAAAAGGTATTTTCTTCTGAAATTTTCAGTGTGACTTCTTTTCCCTTGACAAAACCTCGCCAAGCATCATGTCCAAATCGTTGCACAGTATCGTATACATCTATATCTTTTATTCCATTGAGCAATTCATCAACTTTTATAGTATTCCCTGCTGAAAAAATGTCAAAAAGTTTATGAACAGAAATTAATAAATTTTCTGATTTAAAAATACTCAGATGAGATGAACAAAGCTGTGAAATTAAGTTCCAAAGTGCCGTTGAGCCTTCGAGAAATGAAATCGGCTCAGATGTTTTGTGCAAAAGAATTGCGTGATACCCAGCTGTTTCAACGTTGTCGATATAAAGCCTTGACAAAACCGGAATATCTCTTGTTGCAAAACGATTAGTGCATAAAGTTTTTGCATAAACAACATCAGCATAAATATCGTATGGATTCATTTTGGTATCCACAAAAGATATGTATGTGTCAAATCCTTCAAGATGTCTTAATTCTGAAGATTCTTTAGAATGAACCCAATATAAATCATGAATAATATTTGTATCCATATCGATTTTTAATGAAAAATATGGTTGAACTATTTCATCATTCTTAGTTTCATTATTTATAATGTGTAATTCCGAAACAGATTGAATTTCCAACGACTCGTCTCGTGCTTGATCTGCCAATAAGAGGTATTTGGACTGCGTTCCGTCAAACCTAAACGGATCGGATGTTACTGGAAACAAATTAACAATTGGAGTTGCATTTAAAATTATTGAATTGCTTTTGATAATTTGCAAAGTACGCATATCAATCACTTTTATATCAATAATTATTGAAAATTCATCAATATTTTGTATCCCGAGTGTATTAATAAGTTGTCCAACATTTTTCAATTTAAAGAACATAAATTTTCGTTTAAAATGCAAAACTTCTTGAAAAAGCTGCAAGCAATTTGTAGAAAATGGAGGAACAGGACAAATGGAACTATCCGCATCAAAACCGCATGGCACGAGATTTTGAGGCACAACAGGCGCATAATGCTCGGTCACCTTCACAAACACACTTCTATTCGGCTCAGAAAAAATTGCCTCATAAATCATCAAAGCATTTTCAATAATGTCGGAATTTATATAAAATAATAAATCATCTATTCCCATTTGTTCTATAGGAACTGAATTTGTTTTTATCTTTATCTCAATACACCACCCATCGTCTCCACCTAATTTTTTCGCAGCTTTTAATGTATTTATTTCAGTTAAACTAATTGGATACAAAGTAATTGGATAAAGTGTTCTAAATTGACATTCCATGCCTGTCTTGGATTTCACATATAAACTTGTTCCTTTGTTTATTGTTATATTATTTAAAGTTGACACATTATATACATTATCAAAACGAACAATACTGCAAGGAGGGAAAGTATTTATCAGATTAGGATACAATGCAGAAAGCAAGTGAAATGCGATATTTTGCGCATTGTCATCAATCTTCTGCGATAACTCTGCCGCCATAAACGCGACTGATTCAATAATTCGCTCTGTGTGAGGGTCGGCAGATGCCCCATCCTTGATATCCAATTTTTCAGCTATTTCTGGATGTTTTTGGGCAAAATTTCCGCCTTTTTTCCTAAGAAATAGCAACTCGTCCTGATAATATCGCAAAAAATCTTTCATGCACTTAGCCTTGAATTTCCAACACTTTTGGGGCTTCCCTATGGGGATAGCTGAAAAAATTTTACTATTATTAACAAAAAATTAACATTCTTTTTTTAAACTCTCAGTTAGGAAGAGATATAAGCGTATCGCTTTGGGAGAACTGGGATTATGAAGATTATGAAAAGTCTGTGTGTGTCTGGCAGTATTTTTGCCTTGCTGGAAGTAAGTCCGGCTCATTCGACAGAAACCAATACGGCATCGAATGTTTTGGGCAACTTATTGTCGTCGACTGCTGGAGCTATCGTTCAAAACCAACAAGCTCCTCAAAACCAATCACTGCAGCAAGCAAATCAAATGTCTTTGCTTCCCTCAAATGTTCAAGATAACCAGTCTACACCTACTCCGGAGACTGGCGGTCAGCCAACCACTGAACTATCACCTGACAGTGGCGAAAGCGTGTTGCCAAATTTTGACGATCTAGCTAGTGACGAACAAAAGCAAGAAACGTCATCTGCCGCATCTGAAAACAAGGTCATAAGTTCAGAGAATACGCAGATAGCTCAAAATGCGCAACCCGCACCGATACCGCAATCGTCTTCTCAAGATGCTCTGCTGGCTAGCTCGCAACAAAAAAACGTATCTCCATCCGCCTCAACAACAACCGAAACTGGCGCTAATGCCAAAAAAGTTGGTTTTATAGATTCAGATGGCAACGTTTTAATCGCTCCAGCAGAAATGATTTTTCCAACTGAAATGCGCGATGGTGATTTGTATATTTTTTCAACAGATATCGATGCTATGAAGAAAAAATTGGCAGAAGAAGCTCAAAATTCATCACAATTCTTCCCTCAGCCAAATGGACAAGATGGCTTGCCGCAAAGAAATGCGTTTGCTCCAAACGCGTTCGCACAGAATACATTCGTTCCGACGCCTGGACAACCAGAACAACCTACACAAAATGCACCTGGACAGCAAATACCTGGGCAAGCTATGGATCAAACGCCAGGACAGGTTCCAGGGCGTACGTTTCCCGGAGCAAGAAATGGCGAATGGGCGTATAACCCAGAAACTTCGCAAAACAATGGGCATTCGCCCAACTATCCCAGGCGTGGACAGCAAGGAAACGCTCAACAAACAGCTTATCAAGCAGGCAATACACAACAGGCTGCTTCGCAATGGGAAAATCCACAATGGGGAAATCCACAACAGAAACTTCAGCCAAGCGGAACTCCGCAGGCTGGGGCTTATCAACAACAGCATGGACAACGCGGAAGTTCCACAAGCGGATTGCCAGGGATGCCAAATAGAGATCAAAACGGAAATGTAATTCCATCGTATGGTTCTCAACCAGGAGCATCAGGAACAGCAAATCCGGGAATTCCAGGAAAAACACCTCCGACAAATGGAAATGTCTCGAATGCTGCGAATAAAAAACCAATTATGTTCCAATGTTATCTGGCATAAATTTCTTAACATCGAACGGATTATTTTCTGCTCGATGTTATTGCCTTTTTACACATAGTATCTTGTATGCAGAGCGGAAACGAGTATATTCAAAAAAAAATGAACAAATTTTCAAGAATTAACTGTTTTTTAACCTTATCGTAGTAGACATATAGTATAAGGTCTCTGTGACGAGAAGTTGGTATGAAGTTAAATATTGTGACAATTGTCTGTTTCGTATCTTTGGGAATAATTACCGAAAGCTTTATGGACGTTGATGCAAGACCTTTATTTACTACGACTGAAAAGGTTAATAAACAGGTCAGTGATGCGGTAAATACGGAAAGAAAATCTTGGCAAAAGAAAGTCTCTGAAAATGAAGCGAAAATAAAAACATTGCAGAGCGATTTAGATAAGGCTGTTGCGGAATCGAAAAAATTGTCGACTGAAAAAACTTCGTATGAAAAACAGGCTAAAGATGACTTAAATAAGGTTACTCGTGAGAAGACTGACGCCGTGAATGAGTTGGCAAAGACGAAAAAGGAGTTTGAAACAACGAAGAAAAATTTGGACTCTTCGATCAGCAATTTACGGAAGGAACTTCAATCAAAAGAAGCTGAGAAAACAAACCTCTCAAAAAAAGTTGCAGAGACCGAAAGAGCACGTCTAAACTCCGAATCGAAAGCGAAAAAAACACTTGAAACCACAAAAAAACAGTATAATACTAAAATAAAACGATTAAATACACAGGTGTCGCAAAAAACAAAACAACTTACACAAAAAACAAATGAGCTGAACAATTTAAATGCACAATACAAGTCTCAAAATGAAAATTTTGTCCAGTCTGAAGCAAATGTGTATTATGGGATCGAAATTCTGAAAGGTGAAGTAAAAAAGCTAAAAACTGAATTGAAAATTCTCATCGCTAACGCAAAAGCGGCTGAGGCAGAAAAAGATCAATACATTGAGGAATCAAGAAGAAATTTAGCATTCGAACAACAAAGTTATATTCAGCAAATAAAGCAGCATCAGGAAAATGAATTGAAGAATTTAATCAAAATTGAACAGTTGAATGGTTTAATTCATCAATTAATTTTAAAAAATAGTCGGTTAGATGAAGCCGGTCGCATACTGGAAACAAAGTTAATGGCGAAAATCGAAGCGCTGAAAAAACAGCAAGCGCTGTTTTCAAAAAAATACGAGCTCGTGGTCAGCGCATATGCAAAAGCTGAAGCAAAAAATTTGCAGACGATTGATGCTTTGAAGCAAAAACTAAAGGACGCAAAAGCGAAGAATCGATTATTACTGCAGTTTGCTGACAAAATGCGCCAAGAGAAAATTGCAGAAGACACAGCTGATTCAATGATGGAAGCCAAAACATTGTTAAAAGTTGAAAACTTGACTAACGAATTGAATAATGCAATTCACAAAAATGCACTGCTTATAAAAAATATTTATGATATGAAAAAGTATATTGATGGCATCAAGCAAAGCAATGTGACGAATGAGAAAAAGTATCAGGACGAGCTTAAGGCTTTAACTGAGGGGCTACAAAAAGCAGAATCCGAATTTAAAGAATTGTTAAAAAAATACAATAATAGAGGAAGTTGGACAAAGGAAAAACTAGAATCACAGCTACCAAATGCACTGGAATTTTTTCAAAATAAGCAAACTGAGAATAAAAAATTTCCTTCATTTCCGCAACAAAGATATGCTGGCGACGTAGCTAACGGGGCGTTTGTTCCAGCGCGGAGGTATCAGCCAGGTGTTCCGCAGCAACAAAGATATGCTGGCGACGTAGCTAACGGGGCATTTGTTCCAGCGCAGAGGTATCAGCCAGGTGTTCCGCAACAACAAAGATATACGGGCAACGTACCTAACGGGGCATTTGTTCCAGCGCGGAGGTATCAGCCAGGTGTTCCGCAGCAACAAAGATATGCTGGCGACGTAGCTAACGG